>WALV01000018.1 GCA_015522645.1 Candidatus Tiamatella sp. | reverse complement strand
GCCTTCACATTGCCTTTAACCCTGAAAACCCCTTTTACCGGGAAATATTTTACGAGACCCTCGACTTCTACTAGTGGTTCACCAAAGTTTGCTCTCATATACTTCAAGATTTCTTTGCTTTCCACAGGCTTCACCCCTTCTTCTCATAGAGCCAGCATGCAACCTTGTGATTCTCCTCTACTTCAATCATTGGCGGCCTCTTCTTGTCGCATGGATCAAATTTATAGCTGCATCTCGGGTGGAACCTGCATCCCGGAGGCGGGAAGATAAGGTTTGGCACTGTTCCAGGTATAGATTGTAGAGTAACTTTCTTACCTACATGTACAGGTACAGCTTTGAGAAGGCCTTTCGTATAGGGGTGCATGGGGTTCTTGAAGAGTATTTCAACCGGTGCTTCTTCGACTATTTCGCCTGCATACATAACTGCTACCGTATCACACATTTCAGCTACTAGCCCCATATTGTGTGTTATCAGCAGTAGGGTCAGTCCTTCCTTTTCTTTCAGTTTTCTGAGGAAATCCATTATTTGGGCTTGAATTGTAACGTCAAGCGCGGTGGTAGGCTCGTCAGCTATAAGTAATCTTGGCTGATTGGCAAGGCTTATGCCGATAGCGCCCCTCTGTTTTAGCCCGCCGCTTAGCTCGTGGGGGTATGCCTTAACTCTAGTCTCTGCGTCAGGCATCATAGCATTTTTAAGGACGACCACAGCCTTCCGAATGCCATCCTTGATATTATGTACCACTTTATGGAAAGCCATGGTTTCCGCTACTTGGTAACCGAGAGTATATAATGGGTCGAGAGATGTACTAGGATCTTGGAATATATAAGAGATCTCATACCCCCTTAATTCCCTTAACTCCTCTTCAGACAGCTTCCTTATATCAATTTTCTTCCCGGGCTCCGGGTAATAGTAAATTTCGCCTTTCTCTATTCTCCCAGGTGGTTTAATTAGCCTAGTAAGGGCTTTCGAAGTGACTGATTTACCGCATCCTGTCTCCCCGACAAGGCAGTATGTCTCCCCCCTACAGATCTCGAGTGAAACACTGTTAATTGCTTGGACTATCCCCGCATAAGTATAGAAGTAAACGTACAGGTCTTTAACCACTATGATCGGGTCCTTACACCTCACTGCTCCTCTCCCACCTCTATCTCCTTCTTTAACTTGAATTCGATGCTCCTCCTTGTCCTGGGGTCAAGCACATCTCTTAGAACGTCTCCGAGTAAATTGAAACCTAGCACTGTTAGGAATATAGCAAGCCCTGGGAAGAATATTAGCCACCAAGCATTGGGGAAGTACTGTGACCCGTCATAGATTATTCTACCCCAATCCGCTATCGGAGGCACAGCGCCTACTCCAAGGAAGCTCAGTCCCGCCTCTGTTAATATTACTCCTCCAGAATCTAGGGATAAGTAAACTAGTATTGGACCTGAAATGTTGGGCATTATATGCCTAACGAGTATGCTCCTTGAAGGTATGCCTAGTGCCCTTGCAGCTTCAACGTACGTATTCTCCTTCTCGGATAAAACCATGCCTCTTACAAGCCTAGCATATCCGGGCCACCAAACTATCCAGAGTGCGATAATGACCGATAGTAGGCTCGCGAGAGATCCTTCATGCTGGATTTTCAATGAGAATAAATGCAGGAAAAACAAACTTACATAGTGATGACTTGCGAGAAAACCTGAGATCCTAGAGGGAAGAACAGCGGAAAACGCTATTGCCAATATTAGACCCGGGAATACTAGGAAGATATCTGTAGTCCTCATAATCAGCTCGTCAGTGGATCCTCCAAAATACCCGGAAATAAGGCCTAGACCTATCCCTATCCACGGACCTACAAGAAGGACGAATATCATTACAACGAAGCTGGTTCTGGCTCCGAATAGCATTCTACTACCTAGATCACGGCCGAAACTATCACCACCCAAGTACAGCGTATAATTCCCAGGCTTGACTCCTAAAGCCTCACACCCGCCTGGAATAGTGACCGTGGTCTTTGGAGGGGCAAGGTAAGCCTGCTGATTACACAATGCAAGTGATGTATCATAGCTCAATGGAGCCACCCATGGTCCTATTATTGCTAGTAAGAGAAAGGCTAGAACAAGGATGGCTCCGGCTATGCCTAGAGGACTCCTGTTGAACGCGTAGAACATTAGCTTCCATTCATCTACCCTTGCCTGATTCCTTACCTTCCACCCGGGGCGTATTTTATTCATGAACCCTGCTATGCTATCTATTAGGGCATCTGAGAACCTGTCTAGAAGCTTCTTCTTATAAACTTCACTCGCAGCTCTAGTAGCCAATGCACACCCACCTCAATATCTAACCCTCGGATCTATCAAAGCGTAGAGAATATCCACTATCAGGTTCACTGTCATATATATCAATGCTATAATGAATACTCCCCCCATTAGGCTTAGGTAGTCGAAACTGTATATACTAGTCAGCATGAACCTCCCTATACCTGGTAGCCCGAATATGGTCTCGGTTATTGGAGCTCCTGCGAGGAGGCCGCCGAACTGGAGTCCTAGAACTGTAATAATAGGAACCATCGCGTTTTTCAAGACGTGCCTATATCTCTGTGATTTAGGGAGGCCTCTTGCGTCAACGTAGTCTACAAAGTCAGCGCCTAACGCGTCTAGGAACGAGTTTCTCACAAGCCTCGCTATTACCCCGATGCCGGGATAAGCGAGTATTATTCCGGGAAGCCAATACCTCTTAATTATCTCCCATTGAGTATGCCAATCTAGTTTAA
This sequence comes from Candidatus Tiamatella sp., assembly GCA_015522645.1. GTDB lineage: Archaea > Thermoproteota > Thermoprotei_A > Sulfolobales > Acidilobaceae > Tiamatella. The sequence goes on along the minus strand of WALV01000018.1, from coordinate 22,191 downwards.
GTATAGAATCTATTAAGGGTATACCTGTTATACTGTATGGAGGAGTAGGGGTTCCCGAAAGAGTTATCCAGCCTAGCTTCGTGAAGAATAGGAATATGAGTAGATATGCCAGCCAGAAAATGGGCACGGAAACTCCGACTAGTGCCACAACTCTTATTGTAGCGTCTATCCAGGTATCCTTCTTTAAGGCTGAAATTATGCCGAGAGGTATTCCTATTAGCAAGATGAACACAAATGAGATAAGTGTTAATTGAATAGTAACAGGCATGTATGTTTTCACTTCATACCAAACCTTATAACCCGTTACAGGGCTCACCATCGAGTTCTCTAGAAAACCTTTCATGAAATAATAGTATTGAACATAGAACGGGTCATTTAGATGATATTCTTTTACTAGCATAGCAATGACTTGAGGATTCGCTTTCTGCCCTCCCGCCCATAGTCTAGCCGGGTTAGCGGGAACCACGGCGGCTATTAGGTATACTATGAATGTCACACCTATTAATGTGGGAATAAATGTTAGGAACCTCCTAATCAGGAACCTTCTTAGTTCAGCCATTATACACTCCTCCCTTTCTAATGGTTACATGTTGAGAGGCAGGTTCCCCGAGACCGGCTCATGCAGAGTATATTGCCGCACCCGTGTTTTGGAGATAACGTGGGAGATTAAAATATTATTATTTAAAAAACGTTATGATACTTGACTGGTTGATTAGAAAAAAAGATATAATGGTAAGGTTCTGGGAAATCTGTTTACCCGCTCAGATAGCTTTCCGCGCTAGATACACTGTTCACTGCTTCCCATTGTAGCACGCTGAAATGTATACCTCCATAGAATAGTGGCCCTGCATAGTCATCAGGGTCGATGTAGTCGGGAGCCCATCCGATAATGTACACATCGAAGGCAGGCTTCTCTGTGTTCTGGAGCAGTGTCGGCCAGTTGAGTGCTTTAGGTGTGACTTTGAGTCCAAGTGAACCCCAAGTGTTCTGTAGTATTGTTGCTATCTTCTCTCTCTGGCTGTTCCCAGTATTATACCATACCTCTATGCTATAATTGCTTAGGTCAACGCCTGACTTCTTCAATAGCTCTTTCGCCTTGGTTAGGTTGAATGAGTACTTTGCTACTATGTTATCGTTATGGCCTATGAACCCTGCTGGCAGTACACCGTATAGGTTTGTCGCATATCCCGCGTATACCAGGTTGTATATCTGTTTGTAAGGTACGGCATATGCTAGTGCCTCTCTGACGTATAGATTGTTCAGCGGGGGCTTCAGGTCATTCAGCACTATGTAGAGAATTGTCGGATCCAGCCCTAGGTCTTTTACCACGATCTTGTAGTTTGTTCCGGAATACTGGTATCCTTCAACGTCCTTTAACCTGTCCATCGGTACGGCTCCATAGTCTGCTTGTCCTCTCTTGAGGATTTCTATTCTAGTGACAGCGTCATTGTTAATTAGGAATATTGCAGTCTTATGCTCTGGTGCATTGGTTCCGTATAACTGTTTCCACAAAGTCACATTCCAGTAGTATGGGTTGTATTGTAGTACTATGTAGCTGTTCTCCTTGTATTCTTTCACATAATAAGGACCGGTACCTACAGGGTACTTGTGTAGAAGCTGGTGTGTAGGCTCCTGTTCTCCTGTTCCGATATATTTCGCCCAGGCGGACGGGTTTCTTCCATAGTCACTATCCTTGAGAGCCTGTGTATACTTGCCTTGAAGCTGTGGTGTATAGTCAAACACGTACTTCATGGGTATTACCATGGTAAACGGATCCGCTAGTATTTCAAGTATAGCCCCATATGGCTTGTAAAGCTTTAGTTCTACGACTCCAGCTGTTGAACCACTATACCCGTAGACCTGTAGTAGCTGTGATAAACTCTTAACTTCTCCCTGGAAACTGCCATAGCTAGTGTATACTCCTCCCTTTGATAATACACTGTTGAGCTCGTCTTCCGTCATGACAGTGCTCTGGTTGACATTGATAAATGATGTTATCATCCAGCTTGGATCTAGGTTGAGCCTCGCTATTCTCCATAGTGTGAAGAGGACGTCGGTTGCATTAACCGGGTATACATTATTATGCCATGGATCATATGCTTTTACATTGCCTCTTATGACGAAATACCATTCTGTTCCGTTTTTGTTGTGGGCCCATGCTACTGCTAGATCGGGGCTTAACACTTCTGTCTGGTTCTTCCAGTAGGTGACTAGTGTATCACCTATCTCGTGGAAAATTAGCCAGCCGAATGTTTCATATGATTTTGCTGGATCAAAGCTCTGTGGCCAACCTATTGTGACGTCTACATACGTTGTTGCGTTGTTGGCATAGTTACCTATTCCTAGAGGCACGTTGGGAGCATTAGAATCCTCGGTGATTAAATCGAATCTCTCACCTAGTGTTGGCTGATAGTATCTTCCGTGAACCCAGCTCCAGTAGTTGAAGACAGCAATGTACTGGCCTAACCATATCATTGGTTCATAGTAGTTGCTTAGTTTATACACGGCTTCATAGATTTGTGATCTTATTGCAGGGTTAGGCTCCTGTCTTCCAGCCATCATTAAAGCGTCGGCATAAGCATTCCTGAAGAATCCAGGGTTTATATTAACGAATGCAGTGGAGTTCTCGGCAGGTAGTGTAGCACTCTCGTTTACCTTAAACTTAACCACGATTATCTGCTTTCCTTTATTATTGAATTGTGGTACTTGGGATCCCGTGGGTCCTACTACAACGAAGGCATTGCTGGTTTCGATTACTGCCGCATAGCCTTCCTTGGGTGGTATAAACATGTATCCCTTCATTCCAGCTGGAGGACTGGTCGTTGTAGCTGTTCCTGTTACTGTAGATGTGGTAGTAGATGGTGCTGTTGATGTAGTAGTACTCTGGGGCGGTGGAGATGATGTAGTAGTAGCTGACGGTGATGATGTTGTAGTAGTAGATGTGGTAGTAGATGGTCCATGCCTAGTGGCCGCCCACCAACCTCCGCCTATAATCACTATGATAATGATGATTATCCCTATCCAAGCAGATGTAGAGAGTCCCTTTGAATTCAAGCTGTATCACCTTCCAGCTTTTCACTACAAATAGTTGGACATATATAACCTTAATATGAGACTAGTTAAATAATTTTTGCAGTTCACAGTTATATTGATATCAAACTAAAATTAAGATTAAAAAACTTTGATTAAAGTATAAGCTTAAAGTGGGGGTATTTCACAGGATTGAAAAAGATCGTTATAGCTGTACCATTTAACATAATAGATCTCGGGGAAAAGAAAATCGGGGCAGACGCTAGATTCTGGAGTAGCCTGGAAAAGGAGTTCAGAAAACTCTTGTTAATGCGGCTCGAATCCCTCCTTGATAACATGGAGTCTTTGGGAAACGTTGATTGCGTATTGGAGAGCAAAGCAGACGTCTATAACCAGTTAACTGATATTAGAAACCTAGAAAACCTGATAGATGAGGCAACTAGTGACGTACCAGTGAAGAGGAGGGAGAATCCATTAAAGTTACTTGGATTAAGATTAGCGACTCTTATAACACCCGGAGACCGGGTTTATAAGAAGTTAGAGAGTGAAGTCAGTAGTGATGATGCAAACGAAATTAAATCTGCAAGGTTTCTACTAAATAACCTTGACTTATCAAATCCACGTCCACTAGGATATACCAGGTACCTCAGAATAGAAGCTGGGGTAGAGGGCGATGAGATAAAAATATTCGATAAAATCTATTCAGGGGTCTATAGAATGGATAAGCTGTTCGAAAGGGAGTTTAAAATAGATATTGAAAAATGCTTGAATATGCCCGCTAGGAGCCGGATTTAACTTAACCGAGGAACATAAGCAGTGTAAATGACTGTTTCATGCGCAGGCACGAAGAATTTTCAGGTATAAAATAATAGAGTGTGTTCCAAAAATTATAGTTGAAACCCTAGTCCAATTGGATCATCGTTTTCAACAACCCATGTGGAATAACCAGTTATGTATCCCCCTTTGTCTTTACTCGTTATTTGAGGTACTATTGCTTTATAGGGACCTACAGTTGCCTCACTCAAAATTTTACCTTCAAAAACCGTGTTTATAGCACTCGTAAAGTCCCCCTTTTCTCCCACTCTCAGTTCTCCGATATAGTGAAGGTATGCTAGGTGAGCTGATGTACCAGTACCTGACGGGGATCTATCTATTAGTGGTTTATCTTTTGAGCCAAATATGAGTATACCATACGCTCTATAGGGGTTATCAGAGACTTTTTCTACGAACCTTATTCCATAAATACCTTTAACGCCTTTAACTATGGGATGAGCGATGCTATTATCATCTATCTCATTCCAAACCTGCCTTGCGATCGATATAAGCTCGGGGAGAGTATTCTTATTCCATTTTAACCCTAGCTCCTCGAGGTTTATTATACCATAGAAATCTCCGCCAAACGATATATAGACCCTAACTTCCCCATACCCATCTACCTCCACTTTCTTAGTGTCGAGTACGAATGAGGCTACATTCACTAGTGATACATGACGGACCTCTCCACTTTCTATGTGAACTTTGACGTTTACCAAACCAGCAGGAGTATCGAGAACAACATTTGTTATAGGCTCAACAATACTAACCAATCCTAGCCTAACCACGATACTTGAGAAACCCATTGACGCATGGCCACACATGTCATGCCATCCGGTAGGGTCTATGTAAAGAGCGCCAAAATCAGCATCTTTTCGTGTTGGGGAAGTTATTATTATCCCATAAGAATTATCGTAACCTCTAGGTTCATTCATCAATATTTTCCTTACCCAGTCAAGGTTGCTTATGCAGTAATTCTTTTTATCCTGCATAGTAGAGCCTGGAATATTTGGTAGGAACACTATTTTTATTGGCATACCGGCGTTATGAGCTTCAATAGTATTAATGCTTCTAAAAAACAATTAAATCACCAAGATAACATTTTAGATGATGGAGGAATAAAAAAATAGTAGCATGAATTCAAAAAAACTAGCATTATGCGCCTTGCATTCTCTCCGATTTCAACGCTTTATACAAGAGATACCCTGTAACCCCCCAGATAATTAAATAGATAGATAACCCGACAACTACTCCTGCGCTCATGGCTACGACACCTCCTCTCTCCTCTTAAGGGTTTCCTCGACTTTTCTAGCTATCACTGGGCGCAGTGCTATGAGAACCGCTAGAACTATGAACCATTGTAAAAGTACTGTACCAACACTATAGGTCTCTGTTGGACTCCACCATGTCTTGGGATACCATGATATACTCTGTACAATCCACCATACTATAGTTACGAGGACTAATATAGGTGTCACTATTCTTATTAAGTATGACCATATCATACCGATTTTGACATCCGATATTGAGTTAGTAAAGTCTAGTGCTTCCTTCCATTTCTTAGACACGACGTAGAAGGTGAATAATGCACTTATTAGTAGCCCTAGTCCCCAAACCCAGTCTTGGTTATTCAGGAAATTAATGCTTACCGCCGAAGGTATACTAGCTAAGAATCCTATGATAATCCATATCGTGACAGCTTTCTTCCTGGTCCATCCAAAGAGTTCTTGGGTACCAAGTATAGGTACCATCATTATAGCTATATCAGAGGATAACGCAGCAAAGAACAGTCCTAGATAGAATAATCCTCCCCATAGGGAACCTGCCGTCATTTTTGAGAACATTTCGCTTAGCCATATAAAGGTTAAACCTGTATTACCAGACTGGTAAACATCCATTGCTGCTTTCCCGATAAGTGGGGCTAATGCTGCTACTGCAGGAATTACTGCTAGGCCAGCCCACGTCGAGAAGAAGTTGTTCCCGAAGCCTGTGAGGAAGGCGTTCAAATTGTTTTCAGCTTTCGGACCTTTCCCCCTCTCTTTACTGAATAACGCTACATATGTTAAATAAATACCCCATCCTGCTCCAGTGCTCCATAGCGACTGTGAGAATGCTTGAAGCCATGTGTTAGAATCACCTAACTTTGAGGCGCTAGGAGCCCAAAGGTATTCTATGCCTTTTCCTGCTCCAGGTAGAGTGACTGCACGAATAGCGAGGATGACTAGTATAACTGCTAGTGTCGGTATCATTATTTTACAAGCTGTTTCTATACCTTTGGTTCCATAAACGAGTATTGCCGCTACTATTATCCATATAATAAAGTCATATATAAGTACTTGAAGGGGGTCATGAATGAAATTATTCCAAAGCTGTTGTCCCAGTCCCGGCTTATACGTTGAAAACGCTCCCTGTACACTGTAGACGGTGAATCTTAACGTCCAACCAGCCACCACTGTATAATAGAATCCGATAACCGTGTTAACCCATAAAAGCCACAATCCCATCCAAGCGTATTTTGGCCCTAACCATTCCCCGAAGCTTAGGATTGTACCATGCCCTGTTTTTATGCCTAATACTCCTTCTGCTATCAGTAATGGTATAGCTAATACCAATAGGGCTATAAACCATGCAATTAAAAACGAGCCCCCGCCATACCATGCAGCCATCCTAGGGAAACGCCAAATATTACCTGTGCCCACCATCGCTCCTATTATAGCCAAAATGAATCCTATTCTCGATGCCCAGTACCCAAATGTTTCTCCGGGTGCAGAACCTTCGGTCTTAGAATTCGTCGAACTCAAGGCTCTCACCATTGGAAAAATACTGTTTTATACATACTATTCTATGAAGTAGAGAAATTTAAAAATTCCCCACTTAAAATCCACTAGCACTCAAGTGTAAAAAAATAAAAACAATTATACTTTATATTATAAGGAGTTCAGGCTCGACTTTCCTATACTGCAGGCTCAAATCGCTAACTCTGAAAGCTTCCCCTGTATAAAGCTCAGCCTCCCTCTCCCCATAATACAATGAAGCCGTTATCCTTCCAATAGCATCAGCTTTCATTATCCCACTTCCGCTTGTTCCTGCTGATACAATCAGGTTATAATCCTCGAAAATCACAGGCTGCCCATCCAGGCTTATATCGTAGTGGCCAGCCCACATGCTACTCGGCCACATATCAGTGAACTGTGGGAAATACTGGTGGAGAACCGGGTATATGCCATACATATAGTACTTCTCCTCCGGCTGAGGGTTCTCTTCTAGTATAAAAGGTCTTCCCAAATCATCACTTAAGCCCACCCAGAACGCTTTTTCGAAAGGCTCCGGTCTCAGGTATACATCCCCCGGTAATAAGATGAAAGGCATTATGTTATACTTGTTTATACCATCTGCATAGAGGAGCTTGTTTAACTCCGGCTTACTCGCTGGTATTGTAAAAATCTGCCTCTTCTTTGGCTTGCTATGGCAATCTATTCCGATAGGATCAAGTAATTTATGCGTCCATGCCCCAGCAGCTACTATAACTTTCTCAGACCGTATCTCCCCCTTATTAGTTATTACTCCCTTAATCTCGGCTTCCTGCCATGGAAAAGGTTCGCCCGGAATACCCGTGAGCTTCTTCGGCTCTATAATGAACTTCTCGACAGACGTGTCAAACTCTATTCTTCCTCCAAGTTTCTGTACTTCCCGTGAATAATATTCAAGCAAGTTCTCAGGTTTCAAGATTCCAGCTAACGGTATGTATATACCCCTATATGGATCCTTTAATCCCATAAGCTCAGCTTCCTCGTCTCCAGCCAAGCTAGTGCGTATTCCTAGCTTTTTGGCTAGATCCTCAGGCTCGAATTCACTGCAATCCAGCCCTCTATGTTTTAAATCTGTAATCACCTTGCTAACTCTATTATACTTCTCTTTGTCGAATATAAGCAGGTAACCAACAAATAGCATGCCTAAATCAAATTTCTCGTTTTCCTGAACGTGTTTATAGAATTCTATGCTGGAATGAGCTAGTGCGAGATTCGTCCTGGAATAGAAAAATGCCCTGAATGCTGCTGCACTTTTACCACTATCCCCTCCGCCTATGCCGTGAGATTTATCTATAACTAAGACCTTCTTTGAACCATCTTTTTTTAGGATATGATACGCGGTTGAGAGACCTACTATGCCCCCTCCTACAATTAATACATCATATGACGACATGATTGTGAGACCCCAGGTTACAAAGAATGCTCAGTAACCTTAAATAATTTATTTTATTTTGAATATGAGATAGTTTAATTATATAAAATTTCACTCATTTATTAATTATTTCATAGCCATTTATAATCATTATATAAAACATGCAAATATAAAGTGAGTAATTTGACTATATAGAGTCCTGAATGCCTTAGATGGTGAATTTGATTTGAATGAATCTCCGCCTGGAAACATGTCCGAGGAAAACCGGCTTCCTCGTTACGCGAGGAAATCAATAAGTACGGTTTCCAAGTTGATAGGTTTAATCGTTCCGGGCCCATTAATTTTTCACCATCATCCTAGTGGCACAAGCGTTGATATCCCTATTCTCTATAATGGCATGGCGCTGGATAGGATTCACTTCGATTTATATTTTAATCGCTTTTCTCCCAAAGGCTTACCAGTTATTTCCAGGATCTCTGAAGTTGATGAAGCTAATGTTTTGTCAAAAGTCAGAGAATTACTCGGGGAGCTCAGAGTTTTAGATGCTGTAGAATTTAGAGTACCCGAGGACTGCTGGGTTGTACCTGTGGCGTGGAGGGAGTTCATTGTTGCACACATCAAGGTTTCACGTGACGGAATGGAGGTTGTTCCTGATCAGGGATTAACTGCGGAGGTTTCAAGTAGAATTGTATAGTATAATAAATAGATCAGTACTTTCTAGGAACTTTATTCTTTCAATATCCATCATAGCAGCTCCTATTTTGCTCCTTTTCTCCCGGGTAGATCCCAGTGATATCCCGCGGCTACTAGATATAAAATCTCTCTCCACTATCCTATTCTTCCTACTTATCTCAAGAGGATTCTTAGTGAGCGGCCTAAGTAGTAGGTTAGCCCAGTGGATCCGTGCAAAAGGCAAGGCAAGAGGGTTCAATATCATATTGTTCTACCTACTATCCACCATGATTCTCTCAATGCTGGCAACCAATGATGGAGCCGTACTTGTAATGATTCCAGTGGGTTTAAAGTTATCTGAAATTACAGGATGGAATCCTATCTCCATAATTGTTTTAGGATTAATCGCTGCAAACACAGGCTCAATCCTATTTCCATTCGGTAACCCCCAGAACATTATTATTTGGCAATACTATAACCTATCTTTTACTAGTTTTATGAGAACTTCATCCCTAGTTTTTGTTACAGCATCAGTTGTACTGTTATTAGTTGCCTACATAGAAGTAGGTGGGAAATACTTAGAGGAGAAAGTCGATTATCCTAGGGTGCAAACATCGAGTGCAGCGGGGTACACTACTCTAGCTTTGCTATTGACAGGCATTATTCTATCCGACAGGGGATATGGTCCATACGCATTTCTTTTAGCACTAGCGATATTCTTCATTGCTGACAAATATATCGTTTATTCTGTTGACTGGAGCCTCGCTCTCCTGTTCGTGTTCCTGTTCCTAGACTTTAATTCGCTGGCACTTATCCTATCTAGACACTTAACTCAACTGTTAACTGATACAAGCGTAATTTACTTGGGAACACTAATTACATCACAGGTAATCAGTAACGTTCCGACAACTATTTTCCTGACGAAAATTACTCATCAATGGACTAGCCTGGTTGTGAGTGCAAATATAGCTGGGTACCTTACTCCCATAGGAAGCCTAGCCAACCTTATTGGATTAAGGCTTACTGGCATCAACTGGAAAGATTACTTGGAGAAAAGCCTAGTTTTCTCTTTTACAATAACTATAATTGGCTACATTATCACTATGATTTAGAAGTTTGGCACTCAACTAACTTGAATGCTCTCTTAACGTTGACCTCTTTTCCATAAGTAATTTCCTGTAGTCAGCTATGAGGGATTCCAGTTCATTCAAGAATTCCTCCTCGTCTCCAACATATTTTTCAGAGGAATCCACGTCTTTTCTTAGAGCAGTTATGAACTTCTCTACATACGCGTTGACTTCTTTCTGGTACTCCTCTATTCTCCTAGCAAAACTAGGATCCCTTCTCACCGCATCCGGCTTCTCATAACAGAGTTTTAGATCTCCTAGTACACCGCTTAATGACATCGCCAGTTTCTTCAGCTCCTCAATAGCATCCCTCAGCCTTATCTTGTAGAAGGCAAACCCTGAAGCCAGCTTCATACTCCAGTAGACAGGATCCCAGTTCTCCCTGTCACTAATTTTATCCTTACCGTAATTCCTCTCAAGTAACCAGTACCTGTAGCCTTTCTCCAGTAGTTCCCTCAGAGCCTTGTCCTCCCCTATTTCCGGCTTGGAGTTCAAGTAATACTTGAGAAGCTCCTTCAACCTGTTATCAAGAGGTATGCACAACTGGTCCCTGATATCGGACCTGTTTCTTTTACCCAGTAATCCCACCATCCAGCACCGAGTGGATGAAACTATAAATGCATGGTTATAATACCTGTCTCTCCGTAGCAACCCCTAAGATAATTATTTACCCGCCTATCCATGTAATAGCAGGTGTTACATGATTGTATGTCTCGAAGAAGGCTAGAGTAGGGAAAGCCTTAATAGCCGAGTCTGCTGTGGTTCTCGGCGAATCGGTGATAGGCTCGGGGTCCATTATAGATGTAAATACGATCATAGGTTATCCTGTTAGATCGAAAATTCGGGGACTTGATTTGGGTGAAAACAAATCATACCTGGAGGCATTGGATGCTGTTAGCGGTGGATCCGTTCTGGGATCCGGGGTCCATATACGTCCAGGAACAAGTGTTTATGAGGGATCAGTTATAGGGGATGGTGTTGAGACGGGGCATAATGTTCTCATAAGGGAGAACGTGGAAATAGGGGGTAACACTATTATAGGTTCATCGAGCATTATAGATGGAAGAGTTAGGATAGGAAGTAATGCTAGGATAGAATCCGGAGTCTATATTCCCCCTGAGAGTGTTATAGAGGACGACGTGTTCCTCGGGCCCTTCGCTATAGTCACCAACGACCGATATCCCATGTCAAGGAAGCTTATAGGAGTCTATGTTGAAGAGGGAGCTGCCGTAGGTGCAAACGCTGTGCTAATAGCTGGAGTAAAAATCGGTAAGCGATCCATTGTAGCGGCGGGCAGCGTTGTAACTAGAGATGTTCCACCGGAAAGTGTAGTGGCTGGAGTTCCGGGTAGAATTATATCTGGCAGGGAGGAATTCGAGAGAAAAAAGAAGGAGTGGGAGTCGGGAGGTGTTAGGACATGGATGCAGTAGACAAATTGTTCGATGGAAAGGGATGGATAGCTGTTTACGGGGCAGGATATGTTGGACTGGCACTCATGGCAGTATACCTTAGGAAGGGATTGAAGGTGATAGGTGTTGATATTGATCCCAGTAAACTGGAAGAGATCAAGCAGGGAGCACAGAATGTTATTGAAGAGAAAATAAAGGAAGCCGTTAGAATGGGAGTCGAGGAAAACAGGCTCTTATTAACCACCGACGGTGTTAGGGCATCTGCTGATTCTATAGTTAAAGTAGTAACTGTCCCAGTATACCTTGACTGGATAACTAAGGATGTGAACTATGATTCATGGATAGCTGCTATGAAAGATATAGGAGAAGGCTTAAAGGAAGGGGATTTAGTGATAATAGAATCCAGCGTTCCCCCAGGATCTACGGAGTATAAAGCTAAGCCTGTTCTCGAGGAGGCTAGCAGGTTAATAGCGGGGAGAGATTTCTATCTAGCATACAGTCCAGAGAGGGTATATATTGGGAGGGCAGTTGAGGATATAGAAGAGAGATATCCTAAGGTAGTTTCGGGAATAGGAGAGAAGAGCCTAGAGCTCGCCTCAAAACTATACGAGAAAATAGCGAGGAAGGGCGTTATACGTGTGAGCCGGCCTATGACAGCGGAGTTCGAGAAGCTGGCTGAAGGGGTTTACAGGGACGTTAATATTGCACTCGCAAACGAGCTCGCACTAGCCGCTATGAATTTAGGAGTGGACTTCTACGAAGCACGTGAAGCAGCTAACACCCAGCCATACTCCCACATACACTTCCCCGGACCAGGTGTAGGTGGGTATTGCATACCCATATACCCTTACTACCTAGTAAACAGTTTACTAGAAAGGAAACACGTTATGAAACTGACCATCACTGGAAGGCAAATCAATGAGAATATGCCGTTAACTATCATCAACCTACTAGAGAATTACCGTAGGAAAATAGGTATCCCCCAGTCAAGTAAAGTAGCCTTACTAGGAGTAGCATTCCGAGGAAACGTGGATGACACGAGGCTATCACCGACACATGATATTCTAGGATTACTCAAAGCCAGAGGCTACCAAGAAATCATAGTGCATGACCCATACGTAAAACACGATCCCATACTAGAGAATCTACACATACCGTTAACAGGTAGTCTGAGAGAAGCACTAGAAAACGCTGAGATAATACTAATACTAACGAGACACAGTCAATACAAGAATCTCACAACAACCAATATAAAGGAGATAACCGGGAGAGAAAACCCGCTAATCATCGACACCACAACATACATAAAAAATAACGGCAACTACAAGAACATAATCACACTGGGAAAGCCACATAATTTATGAAACAACATTCCTAAATAGAAAAAATCAGAATAACCAGTACTCTATTATTAATCCATCCAGAGAATACCTGTTAATATGAGTGGGCCCGTAGCCCAGCCAGGATAGGGCGCCGGCCTCCGGAGCCGGAGATCCCGGGTTCAAATCCCGGCGGGCCCGCCACAAATCCATTAAGCACTATTCTAGCTTCTCTAGAACCTCATTTATTATATCGCTAGATATTCTGAATCCATGTTCTTTTAGCTCTCTTAATGCCTGGACTAGTTTATCCTTACTTATGAGGCCTTTATCGTAGACTAGTCGCAGAAGACCTATTGTGCCTTTGACATTTAGTCTCATGGATCTTGCTTTAACCCTTGCAATTCTATCGTCTAAGATGACTATGCAGTTATGCTCAATTGCTAATGCTATTGCCTCGGACTCACCCATTCCTAAAGGGTCATGAAGAGCCTCTACTAGTGGCCTATCCCGTGGTGTCAAAACTTTTACCTTTCCTTGGCATACAAAGTCTCCTAACTCCTTTGAGCCAGGCCTACCACTCCCTTTGACTGCGACTTCCTCATAGACTGCGGGAGGCACAATAATCTTTGGAAACAGTTCTATCAAGATTTCCAATAGGTTTATGGCTGCGAGAGCTATTATAGGGCTTGAGTTCAGCACAATGCATTCGGGTGACTCGTTACCCAATACCTAACTCCTCCCGGAGCTCCTCGTCGCTATAAGAGTAAGCGTAGATCCCCCTTTTTCGTAGTTCGACCAGGAAGTCATAGAGCGGTAAACCAGCCAGCTCCGCGGCACGCTCAACACTCACAACTCCACGCAGAAAAAGGTCAATAGCATAGGCCACCCTAACCTCTTCCTCAACCCTACCAGCATAGTGGGAGGGAACCCGAATCCTAACTACAGTTTCCCGAGACAAAAATACAACACCAATAACAATAAATCAACACGAAAGCCTAAAAATGAATGCCACAGATAAAAATGATAAATTCTAGTCAAAGCCAAATCTAAGAATATCATATTCCTTGTTAAATCGTTATATTGAGAAATAAAACCAGTTAACTGTTGGGAACAGGAACAACAGCAGACAAACGGCAGTATATAGCAGGCACCTATTATCTTAACGGGAAAGTCGAAAACAGGCAAAGCGAAAGGGTCTTGTTCCTACATTTAACATATAACTACATCAATGCTCTTCCCAATCATTTCTAAATACTACTTACCAGCCATGAGCTTCATATATCATTTTCCCATTTTCATTCGAATACTAGAAGATTGGCCTTTACTAGACTAGGATTCCACATAAATTTGCTATTTGAGCAATGCAAGATCCGACAAGAAATATTCCTTTACGAAAATATAATATGATACAATAAATAATTTTTGAAGTATAATTATGTATCCACTACCTACTTTAACCATTTTCAACAAAAATCTCCTATTTCTCCTCTGTCTCCACTCAAGTAGTTTGCAGATACATTTGTTTATAATAAGACGGCCTCCGGAGCCGGAGATCCCGGGTTCAAATCCTGGCGGGCCCGCCATCCAGCTTCAACTCACCAATACCAACAACACTAGGAGAACTGAACCGCAATCAAGCAGACGACTCAAAAATGCTAAGAGAAGAACAGCTGTTCCCACAGATAGGGTACTTACATGGCAACGCCTTGGTAAAATTTATTATTGTGATTATCCGTTATCCGAAATCCGATATCAGATAATTAGGGGGTGAGCAAGTCATGACTTCTAAAACTTTGGTAATTACTACGATAGCAGTAATAATTATTATATTAGCAGTAATCGCCGGAGCAACATATCATACAACCACACCAAAAGAACATGCGTCAACAAACACGAGATCCTTTGAAGGTCAAGCAATCTCCGTCTGCAGCGGCGCTGGTTTAATGAAGCCGATGAACGAGCTGATAAAGATGTTTGAAAACAAGACAGGTGCAAACATTGACGTACATTACGGCGGGAGTAGCGAGATCTTCGGTATCCTGCAAACAACCTGCGGATGCGATGTCTTTATCCCTGGGGCTTGGTACTACACGGAGCAAGGAATGGAAAAGGGATACATTCTCAACGGCACAGTCACAAATGTCACAGAGCATATCCCAGTTATAGTTGTCCCAAAAGGTAACCCAAAGGAGATTCACTCTCTTGGAGACCTAGCAAAACCGGGTGTCAGAGTCGTCCTTGGAGACCCGAAGGCTTGTGCTATTGGTAAGGTCGCTAAGCAAATACTTGAGAAGAACGGCCTCTGGGAGAAGGTAAAGCCTAATGTCATTGTTTTCACACCAACCGCCAATCAGCTCCTCATCTACATTGCTACTGGACAGGCAGATGCAGCAATAATCTGGGAAGATATGGTAACATGGACTGAGGCGAAGGGTAAAATCGAAGTTATCCAAATACCGAGTGAGCAGAACTTGATCAAAACTATTCCAACCGCTGTGACAGCATGCGCAGAAAAAGATGGGCATCTTGAAATTGCAAAAGCCTTCAACGAGTTCATAGCGAACCACCCGGAAATCTGGGAGAAATGGGGGTTCAAGCCTTGGGGAGGCTGAGCTTCAAAGCTTTGACTATTTTTATGGCCTTTCTTTTCACACTTCTCCTTTTCATAGCTATAGCAACGCTCTTCTTCGTTCCGAGCCCCAGTGAAATTCTTGAGGCTCTTAAATCAGAGGAGATGGCCTACTCTCTTAGGCTCTCGCTTATAACAGCTTCAACTGCAACCCTCCTCGTTATCCTCGTCGGAATACCCGTAGGTTACGCTCTCTCTCGCTTCGATTTTCCCGGGAGAAGTGCAGTTAAATCGATACTTGACTTACCTATGGCTTTTCCAGAACTCGTTCTTGGCTTGGCATTACTTCTCTTCTTCGGGAAAACCTATGTTGGGGGGGTTCTCAGTGACATCGGGTTGAAGATCGTCTTCACGAAGCTAGGTATTATTGTAGCTCAGTTTTTCACAGCTTTCCCCTACACAGTCAGGATAATCTATGCAGCCTTCGAAGAAGTTAACCTGCGTTACGAGCTTGTCGCGAGGAGCTTAGGTTACTCAGAGTTCGAGACTTTCATGAAGGTAACGCTCCCAATGGCCAAGAACGGACTATTTGCTTCGACGATAATTTCATTTGCCCGATCAATGGGGGCTTTCGGGGCTGTATTAATCCTAGCCGGCGGGAGCTATATGGATACTGAGATACTGCCGATAACGCTATATTTGAATATCTCATACGGCAACATCGGCATGGCAATATCGAGTGGTATAGTATTAGTAATTGTCTCATTCCTTGCGATACTCCTCTTCGAAAGACTAGAAGGCGGTGGGCATAATGTTGTTAGAGGTTGAAAACCTCTGCATAGACCTTGGAGACTTTCATCTAAGGGATATTTCGCTTTCAGTCGAGGAAGGAGATTACTTAACTATCATTGGCCCAACGGGAGCTGGCAAGTCCGTTCTACTTGAGGCGATAGCCGGCTTTTACCCCCTCCTTTCGGGCAGGATATTCCTCGACAGCCGGGACGTGACACATGAGCCACCTGAGCGGAGGGGGATAAGCATAGTTTACCAGGATTACATGCTCTTCCCCCATATGACCGTTTTTGACAATATCGCCTTTGGCCTTAGAAAAAAGGATCTACCTAAGGAGGAAATCAAGAGAGAAGTGAAATATATTGCCCGCGAACTCCGCGTAGATCACATCCTCCACCGGAAGCCTGGGACTCTAAGCGGCGGAGAACAACAACGCGTTGCCCTAGCGAGGGCCCTTGTCATTAAGCCTAAGATCCTCCTCATGGATGAGCCGTTCTCCGCTCTAGACGATAAAACAAGGGAGAAGCTTCGCTCACTTGTAAGGGAAGTCATAGCTGAACACGGCACAACTGTGATACACGTTACCCACGATTTTGAGGACGTCTTTGTCTTAGCAAAGCATGTCGCGGTAATGCGAGAGGGACGAATCATTCAGTTCGGTACTCCCGAGGAGGTCTTCTCAAGGCCGCAGTGTGAATTCGTTGCAGACTTCACCGGAACGAACCTGCTTCGCGGAAAGATAGTTGGAGAGAGGAATAACCTCACCATGGTTAAGGTCGGTAGCACGATCCTCTACACAGTCGACAAGGCTGAAGGAAACGTTACCCTCTCCCTCCGACCGGAGGAAGTGATACTTGCTAGTGAGCCTAGTAAATGCTCGGCCCAGAACGTGGTTCCAGTAACGGTTGAATCTATGGAGAGAAGAGGCTATCACGTCTGGCTATCTCTATCATCGGATGACTTCTCCTTCCGTGCCGTGGTGACGCCGAACACGGTGGTTCTCCTAGGTATAAAGCCTAGGAGAAGGTTCTACGCTCTCTTTAAGGCAAGTACTTTGAAGGTGATAAAATGAACCCATTAAGGCTCTTTGAGCTATATCTAGATGAGGATTGCCCTTACTTTGATGAGACAACGGAACTACTAGAGATTAACGGAGTGGGGGTAATGAAGATAATCTCTAGAGAGCAGGGGATCACGGCTTGTACTGAGGAGCTTTCAGGATTCTTGTCTTCTCTCGGCCTAAATGTTGAGTCGCTTCCAAGTGGAAGCGAGTTTAAACCTAGCTCAACGATCCTGTGCGCTAAAGGGGACTTGAGAACGCTCTTCAAGGTCTGGCGTGTTTCTCAGACATTTCTCTCGATAACCTGCGCGATCGCAACTGAGACAAGAAGGCTTGTTGAACTAGCAGGAAAGGCTAACCCAAACATCATTATAGCAACAACGCGTAAGACTCATCCTGGGATGAGGTACTTTGAAATCAAGGCCGTTAGAATCGGAGGGGGCATAGTTCATAGGAATTCCCTAAGCGACTCAATACTCATAACCCAAAACCACCTCCGCATCATCCGCCAGCTCGGAAAAGTGAAGACACTCAGAAAGATCGAACTAGAACCGAGAATTGCTGAAGAAGCTATTAAGTATGCCAAGATCGTCAACACACTTGTCCTCGACCATTTCCCTCTCGAAGAACTCAGGGATCTCGTCTCAAAGTTGAGGAAACTCTACCCTTCGCTTGTAATAGCCATCTCTGGCGACATAAATGCGTGGAACATATCAGAGTATGCGGAGATTGCAGACATAATTGTTACAAGCGCACCCTATTACGCTAAGCCTCTCAACCTGACAACGATGATCGAGGGGAATTAACCTCCTACCCTTCAGGGCGAAGCTTTCAATTATAATAGCTCAAGATTCCAGCAAGGGTAAAACCATGATTTAGGTCGCTTTCATTCCCTTGCTGGCTTTTAGGGCTTCATGAATTACTGGGAACCTTGAGTGTCTATTTAATTACTAGGAAGGTTTTTTATCTCAGCAACATAACAGGGAACCTGTTTACGATAGCCAGACCTGTCCTCCTCGTTATGAGGAAGATAAAGCTCGCGAGTGCTGCAGCGTTCACATTCGATAAGTAGGCTGCTTATCTTCATGTAATTACTGCAATAGCCTTTAGGGCAGTAATTACATTACCGGAAAATGATAACAATCTTAACCTTTGAAAGACTCGTTGTCTACGTCCTCCTAGGGACAAATTATATTAATTCAACAAACATGACAAAAACTTGCAGTTAATACGGGAACAAAGGTCTAGAACTCATGCCACTGGACACATTCCTTTAGCGAATAAAAACTATACATAATCGCAAGAGGCCTCCTCTGTTTGACAATTAATTCTGTGTTTTTTGATCATAATACTGATCGGATATTTCTATAGCTGTTTTAACAAGGAATACGTGAACAGGATCTGTCATTCTTATTTGTGACACATGGCAGAAGTGTATATATTATGTGCATATATACGTTCCACAAAGAAATGTCATCCTCTAACCGCTTTTACCTTGTAGCAGACTATTATAAGTTGGAGAACCTCAGGTGTAGGAGGTATGTTGAAATGTTTATATGCTGGCAGTCTTGATTATACTTGCTATTACCACGTATAACTTATATCCTTATATCCTAATAGAATTGCCGGCTTTCCCTAATCTATACTATCGTAGTACGGAAATGTGGAAATGTGTTAAAAAATCACTCTTGCACTTTAATTGCTAATCTTTTAAGAGCCTCTACTGCTACTCCTTTATCTATCTCTGGCTCATTACCTGAAATCCCTATTGCTCCACGAAACGTTTCCTCTGTAGAGAAAGGTACTCCTCCAGGGACTAGTGTAACGCGTTCGTTCCAGTTCGCGTTATTCACGTGGTTACTATAGAATTTTGCTGCGTCTTCAGAGAAATTCCTGAAAGCTGCTGCTGTCCAGGCTTTGTCCCTCGCTAATTCAAGGGTTCCATATGGGGCTCCATCCATCCTGTAAAGCAGTAGGAGTCCTCCCCATTCGTCTAATACGGCTATGCTTACAGGTTTTAGGTTTCTTTCCTCTACGATGTTCATAACTGTCCTAGCTATTAACCTAGCCTTAGATAGTTTCTCCTCAACTTCTTCTTTGAAGTCTTCTTCCCTGAATATAGCAGTCCAGCCTGCTTGAGATATTTTCAAGTCCTCCTCGGCTGAGCCTCCGCTGTGACCGATTCCTCCTATGATTCGTCCGTGAGCTATTATTGGTATGGCTCCAGGTATTATGGTTAGTCTACCTTTGTGTTTGACGTTAAGCCTCCATGCTTCTCCTCTAGTTATAACCTCAAGCATCCTGCCTGAGGCTTTCATTGTTGCCGCGGTCCATGCCTTGTCTATTGCTATATCGGCTGTGGATACTGGCGCAATGTCTCTTCTCTCGAAGGCTACTACATGGCCTCCTTCATCCACCACTGCATAGCTTCCTGGAAAAACTTGATTGTCCTTTGCGAATCTTATCATTGCATTGATTATCTTAAGGGCAGTATCTAAAGTGATTCTCTCTGGAACCAAGCTCATGGCTTAACACCTCTTTCCACTATAGGATTGAAATCCGTTCTTGGTGTAAGGTATAGGCCTGACGTCATTAGTAGCTCAGCGACTTTCTTCCCTAGCATGGGTGCTGAGCTGACTCCTGCAGGTCCTAGGATTACATTTACCCATTTGGGAACATATTCTGGTATATCTACTATGAAGTCGTGCCAGCCCACTTCAGCGTTTGTCAGAGGCATTATTCCGTAGAATGTTCTTTTGACGTGTTTTTCGAACGGATAGTCAGGTATGACTTCCTTGACTACTTTTAGATTATGCTCTAGCCCCTGCAGTGGAATGTTTTTATCGCTCCTTAATACGAAGTCTAAGTGTATGCCTACTCTGAGGCCTCCATAAACTATAGGCACAACCGCTCTAATATGAGGGTCACCTAGTCTTGGCAGGTAAAAAGCCTGGTGGCTGAAAACTTCACTTGTCTCCTCGTCAAAATCCGTTAGGATACCTTTAACAGGGACGTAGCTAAAGTTCCTGGCTCCTACCATTTCAGCTATACTTTCAGCATTTATACCTGCAGCGTTAACCACGAAGCTTGCCCTGACCGTTGTTTCATTAGTGTTAACCAGAAAGTATGTGTCTTTCCTTTCAATGGTCTTAACCTCATTTCCAAACAAGAGTTCGACACCGTTTGCTTTAGCATTCTCAGCCAATGATCTAGCTAGCAATACCGGGTCTATTACAGCTAGATTCGGGTCATACAGGGCTCCTTGTATTCTAGGATTAATATTGGGCTCCAGATCCTTCAAGGACCTCCTATCTAGGAACTGCAGCGGCTTAAAACTTCCTTCGGGAATATAGTAGGGTGCGTTCGGTTTTAGCGATGATTTAAATGCCCTAGAATACATCTTTAGGAACCTCAGATAATCAGCCTTGTGACAAATGAGCCCTAATCCCCCTACCCTTTTGAATGGGACACCAAGTTCTTCAGCGAACTTAGGCCATAGCGGAATGCTTTTAATGTTAAGCTCTGCATGAAGAGATCCAGGCCTAAAGGTCAGAGAATCCGCTCCCTGACAAACCAAACCCATATTATTACTAGTCATCTCTTGAGCAACATCAACGTTTCTCTCAATGACAACTACGTTAACACTATACCTCGACAACTCCCTCGCGATTGATAGGCCAGCTACACCGGCTCCAATAATAGCTACGTCTACTTCCAGCTCTCCCATTAATACCCCCTCACAAAAAACATGTGTTTACATGTAAAGTTATTCGGTTAAGAGCATATTATTTATTTCCCAGCTTTAACAAGCCTAGGACGATCATAAGAAACTACTAAGAATATATTATAAAGGAATTAACCAATTAATCTATCCATATAGGATGGCTCGTATTTTCTTGCAACTTCTTTTCACAGGCCATCACCAATATTTATGGCCTCCTGCATTCAATACAAACTGATGGAAAACAGCCTAATACAGAAACAGAAGGTTGAAACAGTGAAAGCCTTATACTTAGTAGTTATAGTAGCGGTGATTGCTATAGGTATAGTAGTTCTATATGAAGCAAGCAATCCAAGTAATAATCCTGTTAGTATACCAACAACCACACCGTTAATACATTCGTCATCGTCTTACCAGTTAAACAATACAACAACTACATTTCTCCCGAAACTTGTGCCTACGAGTAAAACAATTATTCTAAAAGCGTCAGAGCAGAATATGAGTATAAAATACATTGAAACACAAAGCTATAACAACGAATCTTTCTATATAATTATTAATAAATGAAATCAATACATTCAAAACACAACAAATGAAATAAATAATTCCTACGCCTCAAGAGGAGCCCAAATAGTAGACCTAACCATATCATATAACAAGCCTAATAGATCAGTCACTATAACATTCATAGTAACATTATCATGTAACTGCTAGAAAACGATATCTCGTCACCGTACAGATCTTATCTACACAGTCCTACAATAAAATTAATTTAAACCTTTTCTTAAAAGATCATTGACAACATCCCTAACCTTGGTTTTAGGACTATATTTCAAGAACTTTATTCCAATTTCATTAAACAATTCTTGTACACCCACTCCTATATCCGGGCCTACCACTAATTTTACACCTTTCTCTACCAGGAGATAAGCAAAAACTGGCCCAGCTCCGTGACTAAAGTCTACGGCCTTGTTTTTTATTACCTCAACAAGATGATATCCTTTCTCTTTTCCATATATATCAATCAAAGTTATTGTTCGACTTCTCGCCAACTCATCCGATACCTCATCATCCAGTCCTCTATATCCCTTCGTAGAGATAGCTATTCTCAAATAGCTCACCTTTAACTTATACTCCTTTCATAAATCATTAGTAATGCCTATAAAATATCCTTAACTCAACAGTAAAATAGTTATTTAGGTATTATTCCTCTAAGCATCCTCTTGATTCCGGCATTTGACCAATAAATAGGTATTGCAAATATTCCTAGGATTAAGTAAGGCGAGATTCCCCAGGGATCATTTGCTAAACACCAGCCTTCCACACTCTCACCCCAGAGAAGTGGATAATAAGCATCTAGTACATCAGCGAATATTACTAATACATTTAGAATCATCAATATTAATCCAAGTGCCCATCCTACAAAGAGAAAGCCCATAGCTTTCACATATTCTGATCTACCATAGAGTTGAATAGATCTAACGAGTATTAATC
>WALV01000017.1 GCA_015522645.1 Candidatus Tiamatella sp. | reverse complement strand
GATTTATGCTCTCAATTCCTTGCTGGATACTTGTATGGAAGAATAGCAGAAGAAAAACTTAGAGCTTTACTCTCAATTCCTTGCTGGATACTTGTTGACTTTATCGGGTTTGACGCCGTTAAAAGAAGTGTCGCTCTCAATTCCTTGCTGGATACTTGTGATGTTAAAATATACTTGTACCCAACGGATACATCTCTCAATTCCTTGCTGGATACTTGCTGGTTACAAGTCAAGCTACGACCCTCTCAACAAGGCTCTCAATTCCTTGCTCTCAATTCCTTGCTGGATACTTGTGAAGGCTTTTATATGAGTTTTATATAGTTTGTTAGTATTTAATTTTATCCAACGATGGAATTGAACATTGTTATACTAGAAAATGGCTTGGATCAGAGGACACTTTACTTCAATTCTACATTACTTGATCCAAGGATTTTTCTTGATCATTTCTTAACTTACTTAACTAGAGGGGTTTTTGTTGAAGGATAGTGTTAAGAAGCAATATGTGGTTGTGGTTTATGATATTTCTGATGATAGTTTAAGGCTTAGGGTTGCGAAGTTTTTGTCGAGAATGGGTTTGAGTCGTGTTCAGAGGAGTGTGTTTACAGGTATGTTGGGGAGGGTTGGGCTGGTTAGTTTAGAGGCTGGGTTGAGGAGGGTGTTGCGTGGTTGGAGTATGTATAGTGTTCATGTCTATGTTTTGCCAAGGGCCTACTTTGATAGGAGGATAGTTTTAGAGGAGGGTTACTCTGTCCCGGAGGAGGGTGAGGATTTCCTTGTTTAACTGCTTTTTCGAGTTGTTTGCATATGGTATGGACAGTATTTCCTGTAGTTGCATCCGCTACATCTAACTGTATCCTTGGGTTTTGAGGGTTCACTTCTCCCTCGGGCTATATCCCTTACTTTCTCAGCTAACTTTAACGCGGTTTTCTTAGTAAGAGTGTCTATTTGAACTTTGACTAGTCTACCTCTAGGCCTTAGATAGTATATTACTCCTTGCCTAACAGGACTATTCTTGCTTAATGTGTCTTCAAGGAGTATAGAATAAAATGCCAGTTGCATTAGGTGATCCCATTTCGCTTTAACTCTGCCTCTAACTATGTTCGGTTCAGCCCACTTGACCTCTACTGGCATATATCTGTGATCTCTTAATTCTAGGACATAGTCTGGTTTGCCCAATAGTTTCTTAGAGGGTGACTCGAGGAGGGGTTGTTTCAATACTCTATATGGTTTGTATAGGGCTTTAATGTGAGCTATATGCTTCTCCTTCTCCACCTCACTCCCATACTCCATATACTCTGTAGGAGATTCCTGTACTCCAAGCCTGTATTTTATGTATATTATGTACTCGCAATAAGCTATGTGTTTAACATCCATTCCTGTAACATACACCGTGTTTTAACCAATTTATTTTAGATTCCATAGGGTATATTGATTATTTCCGGTGAGGTGTCTGGGTCTGCCTTTCTTCCCTGCATGGGATACACTCACAAGGATCCTGAGGGAGATCCATGAGAAGCCTGAGCCTTTAATTGAAGAAGAATTGCGGGGATGGAATTGGAGGGGCGAAACCCTTGTAGCACCATCATCAAATTTCCCCCTCGGAGTATCTGATATAACGAATAATTTCTGCGAGAAAGGAAGAGACATATATCTAAGATATATCCTCGGAGTAAAGCAAGGCGATACAAGCATCCTACAGAGAGGGAGACTGGTCCACCAAGCGTTCGCTGATAGCATAATCACATTCAAGAGGCTGGTCTACACACTATATCCTAGAGTAGACGGTGACAAGGTATATGAGAACATGATAGAACTATTATCACCTATCCTCGACACTCTGCCAAACAGATTCAACTTACTGGACAGCGAATACTCGAAGTGGCTCTACAGTAAAATATGGAAGCAATCAGCAAGGATATACTCCGCGGAGCTAGATGAGGCCAAGTCCAGGACACCATACCATAACGTTGAAACACTTTTATCCCTAAGCATCCCGGTTATACCCGAGTTCCCCATAGACGGCAGTTTAATAGGGTTAGCAAGAACCCTCAGGGTCGACGCATATCTTCTACCCGGTCTACTTATGGAGATAAAAACGAGGAAGCCGAGCCCTATCTACGAGGCATCACTAGCAGGCTACGCATTAGCATACGAGAGCCAATACTACACTCCAATAGACTACGGGTTACTAGTCTATGTAACACTCCCCAAGGAGATAGGCGGGGAACTGAGAGTATACCCTAAAATAACTCTGTTAACAAGCGATGCCAGAACACTCTTCCTAGAAGAGAGAGACAAGAGACACAGCATTATAGAATACCAAGGTGACCCGGGGAAACCGCATACCTGCCCTAAAACATGTCCATACTACCAAGTATGCAGGAGGATGTAGATAGTGCCGGGTAAAACCATTATAATAGACAAGTACGGCTTATTCCTAGGAGTCAAAGATGGAATATTCCAAATACGAGGAAAAAATAAGCAGGGAAAACCCGAGGTACTAGCAAAGATACCTCCAGGAGAAGTAGACAGCATAATAATCAGCGTCCCAGGAGCAACAATATCAGCAGCCGCCGTGGTACTAGCGGAGAAACACGGCATAGACCTAGTATTCATAAACAACTACAAGCCCGTCGCAAGGCTAATACCAGCCACCTACGGTTCAAGCATGAATACCTGGATAAAACAATTGAAAACCTTCTCAAACCCCCAGGCAAGAAGAGATATCGCCGTAGCTATAGTTGATGGTAAAATACACAACCAAAGAACACTCCTAAGAATATACCATAAAAACATGGTTCTAAGAGGAGACCAGCGGAACGCGGGGAAGCTACTCGAGATACTGAGGATGATAGACCGTGCATGGGGAAAACTAAGCGATACCACAGACTGGAGAGAGGCAGCGCTAGTAGAGGCTGAAGCCGCAAAATACTATTGGCGCGGAATAAGAACATTAATACCGAGACAACTAGGGTTCCGTAAAAGACTGAAGAAATGGGATATACTACCCAGCCAGCCACCAGACCCGTTCAACACAGCCCTAAACATAGCATACTCAATACTCGCAAAAGAAACATGGAAAGCAACATTCACAGCAAACCTAAACCCATACATAGGATTCCTCCACGCCCACAGGCCAGGGAGACTAAGCCTAGTATACGATCTAATGGAAGAATTCAGGACACCAGCAGTAGACAGGCCACTAGTCAAACTCGCAAGACAAAAAACAACACTAATAAAACAACTAAACCCGGACACACCAGAGGAAACGAGGAGAAAAACAGTCCACCAGCTATTCAGGGAAATAAAAAACACACTCTACAACACCAAACCACCACTAGCCAACCAAATACAAACACAAGCAAGAAGACTAGCAGAAACAATAAGAACCGGAAAACCATACAAACCCTACAAAATGAAAGGATAATAACACACTTATTCTAAGTAATAGCGATTAAATGCCTGTATAGCTCTCATGTAAGGCGTTAGATGCCGCCCCTTCCTTGACTCCATAGCTGATAGGTTATCTAATACCAATAGATAAGAAAGCAGGAGCCTATTAAGTGATGCTGCCGATTTTACCGAAATATACCTAGTTCTTTGTTTTTCAAAAGGATTTATCTCCCTTGCGACATCTTGTAGACAAGTTTTCGTTACGACCGGTTCTGAGTCTAGTGAAGATAATGCTTCTTCAAACCTAGCAGATATATCGGATCCTAAATGTTTCTCCAGCATCGAAGAAAGATAGTGAATACTGCCGTCATCAAGCATGGAAGCAGATTTTTTCTCTGAGAGAATTTCAAACTCACGTTCCCTGAAAGCTAGAGCATGATGATGATATAACACAGAAAACAATATTGATCCTTTAATATATTCGAACCCATAGTTCCATTGATCGCCTTCCACTTGCATCACCGTACTGTTATTCAAGGTTTCATGCAACATACATGTTGAAAGGAACTCATGGCCCAAAAAAGAGAGGTACTCGATGGGCCTCATCCTCTCTGTTTTACTACAGTCTTTAGTCTTTGCTCTAACAAGGTTATCTTGGAAAAACGCCTTACCTATGTCATGGAAAGAAATAGCAATCTTTAAAGCGGCCTCAAACACCTCTTCTTCCAACCCTATTCTACTGAGAAAACCTCTCAATTTACTGGAAATCCTTATCTTAGAAATCATTGAATTAACATGGCTTTCTAATTCCTCCCGGACAATAGTGCCGTCACAATATTTTGCATAGAAACTATAAACTGCACACATAATTAGTCACCAATATAACCCGGTATTCTCATCATAGTTTGAAGTAGTTATTAGTCCCACTATACCCATCTCTATAATTTTCCTTGTGATATAACCAGTATCTCTTCTCTTAGAAAGATCAGATATCATATTGATAAACCGACGAGATCTATCGGATGAATCTATATGTAGCTCGCGATTATAACCACTGGAAACAGTTACTGTTGCCGGGCATAGCTTGCCTTTTTTACCTAGATTTATAACCGAGTCAATATTTAATGGGATCAGATCTTTTGTCCTAATCTTTATATTTAGGTTCTGATTAACAATACTGTCGCAGTTATATACTGGTAATGTACCTATTATACTTGATTCTCTGACAAAACTTCCTTCGTATTTTATAAGTAGATTCAGTGCATTTCTTGAAGCTGAAGATATTTTCTTGAGCTGTCCAGCAAAGTCAGAGTACTCATTGCCGTGAGGAATTGGAATCTTAGAGTAAACATAGTTTATAAAACTTCTATAACCTACCTTTGATTCATAATCATTTGGTAAATGATAATGTATTTTATCTAGGTTCCTGGTTAGGTATTCAAGCGTAGCTTTAGTGAGATCACCATCGTAAACGGTGTAGTTATTTCCGTTTAGCTTCTCCTTGTCATACCAGATAGCCAATTCACCCTCGGTTTCATTCCACCTAGCTAGCCTTCCCATTCTCTGTATCAGACTATTAGCTGGTGCGAGTTCAGTTATAAGAAGATCTGATGAGATATCTACTCCAGCTTCTATTACCTGTGTTGAAACTATAGCAAAGCAATCTTCGTGTATAATATCGTTGAGTTTAACGGTTTTCTTCTCCCTATCATTCTCGTTAAACCTAGAGTGTAAAAGGAGTACATTCCCACAGAATTTATCCTGTAACACAGCCTTGTTTTCTACGAAGAATTTAACAGCTTCTGCAACTGTATTAAAAACCATTAAAACTCTTTTACACTCAGTTTTATTCAGCATACTTTCTACACATGAAATTCCATTTCCACACAATGGATGTACGTGAATGTTCTTTCTGATTCTGTCCTTAACAAAAGGATCATTTTCTTCTTGCTTAAATTTATATTCAACTATCCTACTCGGAACCGCTGATTTAGCATTCTCTATTAGAATGTCTGGTAGAGTTGCAGTCATAAGAATAACGTTTCTACCCAGATCAGAGACTATATATTCGATAAATGCTCTAAGGAAAAACAGGGATTTTGTGGAATCCATAATTAAATGAACTTCATCCATAACGATATCCGAGAGATCA
Organism: Candidatus Tiamatella sp.; assembly: GCA_015522645.1. Lineage (GTDB taxonomy): Archaea > Thermoproteota > Thermoprotei_A > Sulfolobales > Acidilobaceae > Tiamatella. Next base: position 16,110 of record WALV01000017.1, on the reverse strand, counting down.
ACCATTGACCTTGCAAAAAGATAGTGACCATCATATCCCCAAGGAGATCCCCGATAGCTTCTTAATACAGATTCATAGTCTTCTGGCGGGAGTCCCAATGCATTCATTGCAAGAGTATCAATTGTGGTTAATGTAACTGGTTTGACTAAATATGGTGACTCCATATTATGCATGAAGCGAGTGCCTATAATTTCTTCACTGAAAAGTTGCTTGAATAATTGTGAATGCTGTTGAATTAAGGTTCTCAAAGGATAGGTAATTATGGATTTAAAACCGTTTTCCATTATGTATTTCGCTATAGCCATAGATATAACTGTTTTACCATACCCAGTAGGTGCCTCAACTAGGAACACCTTCCCCTCTTTATCCCATTCACTGCCTATCCTAGAAACGACTTCGCGGATATAAGGTCTCTTATCCGGGTCAAGTCCTCTTTTCCTGGTTACATAATCGTAGGCTTTCAGGACATCCTCCAGTACCACTCCACCCCAAACATTTCAATAACTTAGAATACTGTACTAACCTCCATTTACATCTCTTATTATCAGAAGATTCGCATTTTTCCATAGCTTCATATATACTCCTTGTGTAATCGTAGAAGAATTCTGGAGAACCTGTCATATAGAACCGGTAAAGTTGAATTAGTGCATTTAACGCATTATTAGCATCAGGATTTGAGAGCTTCATCCACCTTCCTATAGCTTCAAGGAGAGGACTGCTACTACATGAAACAGAGTCAATAACTGCTTGCTTAATAGCCTCCTTTTCACTTATTGACTTAGTAGTTAATGAAAACAACTTTTCTAACGGATCTTCTTTAACTATATCAACTGACCAGCCTACATAGCGTTTATACATTCGCTCATACTTTAGAATTACAATATTGAATGAAAGTAAAGTTAATTCTTCTTCATCACTCAACATCCTCCTTAACGCTGGGGAGAGAAGTAAGCCTAAACTAAGTATTTCAGGGGTATCAGTATACTCATATATAGTGGAAATAGCCCGAGCACCGGTATTTTTACTTAGAGTCAAGTGCCTTACTTCGCTAGGATCAATATCTCCATGGTGTCCGGCCATCCAGGATGCAAGGTATTCGGGCTTATAGAATAGCATCAAATGCTCATTTCCATATCCTCCTTTAATGTATGACCCAGCGATACCTAAAAGAAACAGTGTGAAAGCTTTCCAAGAAACATATAATGTTGTTTGTCTATCTATTCTACCCATCTCCCACAAGTTAAGCCCTTCATACCTATCTGTTTTCAATAATCCGAAAGATATTGGATCATCTCTGTTATCATAGTCAATATACAATTTATCTCCTTCAAGTATAGGCTTAAGCTTTATATCTCCTGTGATCAAGGGGGTTTTCGAGTTTGAGAAAGCTTCATATACCAGTTTTAGTATCAGCCCCAGGGGGACTAGGAGCTTGTTGTCAGTCTTGGCTTTGGCGAGCCTGCAATAATATTTTATTTTTGCTTCTGCTCCCTTGCATTTATCACTTTTACCCTTACTCCTCAATATACAAAGATCCATGTATTCCTTCAAGAATGCATTGCAATCAACACCTATTCTAATGAGGTATCTAGCTATACTAGGCCAACTGTTAATATCCGTAGACAGTGAATTTAGATTTTCAATTAGATCCTCCCAAGACTTTTCTCCACCCAAATCATCCTTCAGTGTTTTGAATGCTTTCTTGAATGCCTCTGAATCTTTGAGAATAATAATTCCTGGTGAGTACTCTACAGGTGACCCTCTCATAACTCTGAGTATACCCTCATATAGAAGAAGGCTAAGCAGGCTATCGTCGCTACCTATATTTAATTCTATTCTAACATTTTTCTCAGACACTAGTTTTCCTCCTCCCTACAATTTTCTCTCCATCCACGTCGAGAACTATCACATCCTGTTTAACCTTCAACTTAACAGACAAAGCCCTAGTAGCCCTATGCGGGCGGATAGGAACCATATAAGGGGTTAATGACTGGCCAAACGAGTAACTTGTTGCAGGGCTTCTCATCCACGAGCTTGGTTCATAAGGATCGACTTGCCATATTACTTCCCATGAACCAGGAGTACCGCCTCCGATATATTCAGTTGCGTCTAGGGGGAAAGCGTATTTAGTTTGAATTTCACTGCTCTCAATAACAAGAGAATTGACTCTATCCGCCTTCCAAACGCTAACCACGCTTTCCTTACTGCCAATTCTATGTATTCTCCATAATATGTCAGGTGTTATTCTTATCTGCTTATTACAACACGTGATATTTTCATCCTCCATTACTATGATAACAATTAGGATGGGAGGATTGTCTATTGTAAGAGGGGAAACTATTGTTTTACCTCTTGCAGGGGCATCTGTCTTAACTTTCAATCCTGCATTTTTCCCTCCCCCTGATTTTAATATAATCACCTTGTTGATATCCTGATATTTTACCGGTATATAGTTAACAGCAGCATAGGTTATACCAAGAAGGTTCCGTGAAAGCGATTTCATAACTTCAATTCCCTTAGATTCGCCTAGTTCATAATCCTTTGCTACTACTTCACTGATAGCTCCAAGTACCGTAGTAAGAGGTGGATAAGAGTAAGTTGGGTTGGTTTTAGCTAGTCCCGGTACGCTTGCTGAGAACCCCCAGTTGAACTCTACTTCTAGTTTGTATCCAATAGGCAATATAGTGCACCGGTGGTTCAAATCCTCTTTAGTGTATTCACTGACTTTTTATACGGTTCAAGGCATCCCCGAAGGCTTTGCTTAGAACTTTCTCGAAGCTTTCTCCTTCCTCTTGCGAGTAAGTATAGAGTTTAGTATTGTAGTTTACGTTTTCGAGTTTTTGTTTTGCTCTCTGAATATATGTTTTGACTAGTGGACTTGGAACAGTCCATACTTTGTCTGAGACTGCAACTACTATTGATTCCCAATCATGCATTGGTAGGTATCTTGTCTTCTTAGCTCCAAACTTCATTTCCATAAGGAATTCCTTCAACGCGGTTAACGCCGCTTCCTTTCTCTTTTCAGCCTCACTGGTTTCAACCACTAATCCTCCAGACTCTGAGGTTGTAAAACTTGATCTCCCTATATAGGACGTATCTAGGTCGAATGAGAAGCCGTATACTGCTGATGCCAGCTCTACATAGTATATCATTTGTCCGCCTTGTTCTTTTACAAACTCTGTTCCTAAAGCATATCTTGTATGGAGCTGTGATTCCAGCAGGCTAGCCTCTAGAGCCTCTCTTACAGGTATCATATATCCAACATAGAAGTTGGAGGTTCTCTTTATGCTTCTCCCGCCTTCTGCAAACAAGAATCCTCCAACATCCTCAACTACACAGCCCTTAATAATCGACTTCTCTAATTCACTGTCATTCTTGGGAACATCTTGAGCATTGAAAGAGGCTTTATAAACTTTTGAATTAGTACTCTTAAGGAAAATTCCCTGCTTACAGTATTTGCATACTGGTAGATTCATTTCCTGCGCTATATGGGATAGCGTTTCCTGGTAGCCATGAGCTAGGCTCTCCCCTGATACCGCGGGAACATACAATGACAGGTACTCTCCATCTTTGTAGTGGATGACAGGTATTCTCCTGTGTTTCACATAGTTTCCAACAGATTCGACCATGTTTAACGCTTCAGCGTTTACCTGTACCCTCCCTCTAATGGATATGAATACGTCTTTCATGTTTATTCACCTCCCTCTTTCTCTGACTCACTCCGGGTTTGACTCGCCTCCTTCTTCAACCATACTGTTCTGGCTAAGGCTTTTGCTGATATGAATGCAAGCACTTCTTTCAGCTCTCTTGGATTAGATATTTTCTTGATAGCTTCAATCTCATCTTCCAAGTGTTTCGTATGCAGGAACTTCACTTCATCCCCTACTTTCGGGTTATCAAACTCGCCTCTACTTATTAGACTGTTATAGTCCCTTAGAGATTCCTGAAGATACCTTAATGCCATCTCCCTATTCGGTGCATTGGCCAGTTTATCTATATGGCTATATGAACCTGTCTCCGCTGCAAGTATTGCTAGGAGGCGGGGGGTTTCGGAAAAGACGTTTTGTGGCATGAAGAAATACACCCTATGAATCTATAGGTCTGCTGTTTTATAAATTCCTTTTAACTCAATAACCCAGAATAATTAATAGACAATACTCAGCATAAACCCTGGGATACATGGGCTACTTCTCGTTTATTAATCAGTAATGGTAAATTATTAGATAACTAGGGTTTACAACTTGGGTAAAGCCTTCATAATAACCCTGGGATTCGATTCATCCGTAGTCCTGAGAGCGATAAGCAAGCATGGGATAAACAGTAATGATCAAATAATACTAATAACAAGCACGACTCCCCACCCCAAAGCAGAAAACGCTATAAATGAAACTGTGAAATTCATAGGGAAAATAGAGAAAAACATTACAGTAGAAACACTTAGAGTGGAAGAACATGACTTCACCAAAACAGTAAGAACAATATACAATAAAATAGGCAACCTGAAAAAGAGGAAGCGAGAAATAATCATAGATATCTCAGGAGGCCCCAGAATAATAGGCCTAGCATCTTACGTGGCCGCGGGTCTAAACGGTATACACACAGTAAACATAACAACCGAAACACAATCCAGAAACATAGCCCTGCCAGTAATAGTGGACCCAATAGAGATACAGAAACCCACCCCAAGACAGCTGGAACTACTAAAAACACTACCGGCAAGACCAAGCGACATAGCAAGAAAAATGCACATAACACGCAGTGCAGTAAGCAAAATGATCAAAACACTAGCCAAGAAAGGACTCATTGAAAGGAAAGGAAAAACAATAACACCAAACAAAAAAGGAGAACTCATACTAAAAATATCACAAAAACCTAGTATACTTTGATTTAAGCCAGAAGTGTTAAGCTTAATTGCTAGTTCAAAAGGATTTAGTAAAACATGTTGGTGGCATAAAGTATAATTATTTTACTTAGATTATTCTTAATTAATTGTATTTTTATTCAGTTTCTTTTTTAAGAATATCTAACAAGGATAAGTTTTTTCTTAACATCGTTTAGAAGATCCTTCGCTATATCTTCAAGTATGTTTTCAATAGCTTGTTTATTGTAAGCTACATAAATAGTATTACCTTTACATTTTATGGAAAGTAAATTTGTTGACAGCCCTGCGTGAGCTGTGAATATTCTAAGATCTTTTTTAGGTTCACCGATATTAATGATCTGCTCTTTAATTGAATTATTTATATATCGTTCTAGTTCAAACATTAGACATTGTTTTAGTTTCAATACAAAATCCATATATATTACACTAATATCATTCGTATCACTCCCTTCCAAGATTTTTTTGAATTGATACAACTCGTGGGAAACTATTTGTCTCAATGGTCCAACAATTCTATCTTCTGTTTTTTCTAGATCCCTATATGTAGCCCATAACACATTTCTACTTTTATTTGTGTCATGCTCCTTTCTACAGGTCTCTCCGAATACTTCCTTCCATGTGTTCACACTATAATTTATGGCCGATAAACCGGCTAAATATGACTTCAATTTATCAAATAGCATACCTGCTTGATGCTCTATAATGAGAGAGCCATCACTATATGCTTGAACTTTTACTATAGGCAACTTTTTAACAAAAATATCGATTATAGTATTAAATACATCTTCCATAGCCTTCTTTTTATCCAATAAGGTTTCATGGCACTCATATCCAACATTAAGTAGCAGCAGCGGGAAACCAAAATAAGCTCCTGAAAATGCCTTGTTAGCATATTTTTCAGCCAATTCATTAATCCATCTGCTTTCCTTTTCCAAGTCTTTCTTCTCTCTCGCAGCGAGTTTATTATTTACCACGATGCAATATTTGAGATTTTGAATTCCTGGCATATCCGATCTAACTAGTATGTAAGTGTACAATAGTTGTGAGAGTGCTTTTTTGGGTGTTATATATTCGTTTCTCACATTCCATATGTGAAGGGGTCGGTTTACGCCTCTTATATAGGGGTCAGAGTTATAGAAGCTCATTTCTATTGTTGAATCAGTTGAAGCAGAGTATAATCTTGCTGCAGTCAATAATGCTCTATATGTTGCCGTTCCAGTATAATTTATTCCATGTGTAGAATCGAAATGAATGTGAATTGCTGATTTACAATTTCCACCAACCTTATATAATGTAGAGAGAATGTGCAATAGTGCAATGGAGGCATAATAACCAAATGGTGTTGCCTTTTTTTCTATATTTTTATTAAACCTCCAAGTTACAGTTTTTCCATTGTTCCCAGACCTTTTGTTGTACGAGAATGATCCTATTCCAGGCAAAATCTTTATCGTTGGATGCTTAGGAAAATCAAGTTCGTTGATATTCTCAAAAACTTCTTTCTCAAGATTATTAAGGACTTTCTTATATGCTTCAGAATACTCTTTATCTTCGTTGTGTAATCCATCTAATTCCGATGAGAGAAGGGTCGCGGCGAGAGTTTCTTGAACCAGAATCAGGATTTCGTATCGTGTTTCATCATATGAGTCGACTGAATTAAGTACATGGTTTATGAGTGGTATTAAACTTGTCTTCGATCGAACTTCCTGATCTGTGCCAGGTGGTATGTAACTGGTTTCATCGTACTTTGTGAAATCCCCCCAGGGGGCTACGAATAATGTAGTAGGGATTTTAGATTCTGAGTTCAAGATACCATGCCTCAATTATTTAAGTATAGCCTATTTCTGTTAGTTGCTTTTGTTGTTCAAACAAATTTAAATAAGTTAATATTGTTCATATGAATAAGGGGAATAGCATCCCCTATTTATTCTGTATAAAATAGGAGGTCCTGATAAGTTGGCTAATGAGCCGGTAAGTAAATCACTCATCCTAGCTTCGGCTATAACTAACATCCATATAGGAGCTGGGAGAAGTCCTGGTATTGTAGATTTACCTGTAATACGGGATCCATATGGATACCCATATATACCCGGCAGCAGCTTTAAAGGGGCTTTGAAGTCCCATCTAGGACGGCTCAATGGATGCATTGAGAATGGTTCAATAAAATGCGATGGTACAGCTCAGTGTAGTAATATATGCAGTTTACTTGGACCTGATTCTCTGGAGACAAGTGAAGGAGGATCCCTCAGTGGAATAATGTTCACTGACTTATATCCTCTTTTCGTACCGGCGCCTAGTCCAGAGTCAGGTGTAGTCTATATAACATCAAAATACTTAATTTCGAGGCACTTGGCCCTTTTAGGGCAAGATGAAGACTTTGGTAAGTCTAGTACTTGTGAAGAGGAAGTTAATGTCTCTGTAGGATACGAACAATACCACGGATGTAAAATCCATAGCGAATTATATAATAAATTATCGCTATCAGGAAAAGTAGCAAAGTTAAATCCATTGTATAGCATGATACCGTTAGAACACGAGAATATTTTCTTGGTAGATGAGGCTTTCGCCACTCTCGCAATAGAGAAAGTAATGGTTCGAGTATCAAGGATCCGCTTAGATAAAGCTACGAAGACTGTAGCGGAAGGAGGATTATGGACCGAGGAATACGTTCCGTGGGGTACATTGTACTCCGGGTTAGTTGTTCCAACTAGCATAAACAGGAAGAGTCCAAATGTGATACTTCAATTGAAAGAACTGATTAATACTGATGAAAACAGTGACGTCTATCACATAATTGTAGGCGGGAAGGAAACCATAGGTAAAGGTTTACTGAACTATGTTCTCACTTAGACTCGGGTGTAGTCTATGAAAAAGAAAAACATAAGTAATCCGCTAGAAATAGCACTAGAACACTCTACAAGAATAGCACACGCTTTGGAGAAACTAGAGGAACACGGGCGAGGTATACGGAGTAGAGCAAGAGAACTACCAGGTTTACTTGCGCAATCCGGGCTTATACCTACGGTTGTATTGTATATGTCCAAAGTGGGAGGGAAAAACAGTCTGTTCCAGAATGCTTTCAATTTCATAGATAAAGGAGATGAAACCGTATTAGAAAATATAAGAGAAGAATTCACAGACAAGGAGGGAACAGGCTACATTATATTTCTCGCAGCAATAGCCTCTGCACTATCGAAACTAACCAATAACAAGATAAACCTCATGGAACAGAACGGAGGATATAACCAAATATCATTACATAGTATAGCAGAAAATGCCCTAAAATACCTGTCTAAACCAAGCACTGAATCCATCGAATTAGCAGTAGGGGAGAAACTGCTCTTAGAATACCTACTTCAAATGAAAAGACTCCTAGAAGCATTTATACCTGGAACGGAGGAGTAGTTCATTGCCCAGATATAAGCTTTTGAATAAAAATGTATTAAAAAAGCATGGCATGGTAGAAATAACCCCTTACCCACAGACAAACAAAACTATTCTTGAAGGAGTTATAGAATCCTACACACCCTACCTAGGAGGCGACTTTGACTCACAAACAAACAAAGAAGCTATTACCATTGATGAAAAACAGAAACTAATCTATGCAACAGGATACCCCAAACCTAAATCTATAATAGCTAATATGAGGTGGATCACAAGGATAGCAGTAGCTACTGTTAAAGGCTTAAATTCTTATAAAGAAGCAGAAATGGAACCATTACCAATCGACATACTGAAAAATGATTATAAAAACATTTCATTAACCACTCTACTATTCGGTGCTACATCTTCGCAGAAAGGACTCCCGAAAAAATTCACTGCATTTAAAGGCTTAGTCTCTATAAGACTTACTCCAGTTTCCGAACTATATAGTCAAAAAGAGAATTTTATTCTAGAGAAAGACATAGAGAGTTCTCCATTTAATAAATATAATAGATATTCAGCACTTCTACGCCGAGGAAAAGATGGCAAAGAATCTAAAATTCCTATTAAAAAAGGATTTCTAAAGTTTGAAATAGCTTTATCAATAGACGAAAATAGGCTAAGGAATATTATGCACCTGTCTACTCCTTTAATGAAAGACATTACAGATCTAGTCAAAGACAGTTTCATCGCAACCGTCTTAATATTCGGAATAGGTAGCGGTGTGAATAGAGGCTTCGGAAGATTCACATTCACTTTAACACAAGAGGATCAAGCAAAAATCCTAAGTTATGTATCTGATCCTATCTTGTTTATAACTACGTTAACTAAGAATCTAGTGAATGCTGTTGCTAGTCTTTATAAAATTGAATTCGACTCGCAAGTCATAAGTTCACTTAAAAACATTCCATTATTCAATAGATATTCCATGCAGATATCTGCCATCAATTACCACACCAATGTTTCTAATAATAACATATACTTAGCTGCTATTGAGAAAATATCTAAGTATATGACAAAATCTGTGTTAAAAAGGGATACACAACAAGACAGTTTAAATATTCATACATGGATTCTGGGTTTACCTCGTTACGTAAGGTATACGGGATATCTACCTCTTAGAAGAAAGGAAGACCTGCTTATAGTCATAGGCGAGAATTGTAGGAATCTTAAATCTAAGATCCAATGTCCACCAAATTATGACCCACTGATTTATGACAAAGAAGTTGAGAAATACTCTTCTAAAATTTCAAGGAGACAATCAATGATTATCGGGTTCCCCTGGTTTTCAGGTAACCAAGGAAATGTAAAGCTTATACTTATGTCTATGTTTGCTAATGATCTGCACCAGCTAGTTTTTTGTGATAAAAATGATTGTCTCTATCATTTTAGCCAGTCACCACGCAAACTTAATTGCATATATACTGGTGTAAATTTGCGAAGAGTTCTAACAACTGATAGAATAGAGGTGGATTGCAAGTTATTCAAAGTTAAACGAAGAGTATCTCGGTCAATGACATACGAAAAATTACTACGAAGAATGTTTAATCTGGTACAAAAGGAGCTGAGGGAAAAGCAATTTTGAGGTGAGATAATTTGAATAACAAAATAGTTGGAGGTAGACTTCTTAAAGCGATAAATAAAGCATTAAAGGAATCAATCGAAGAAAACAAAGCGAATAATACATGGGATAACTTAAAGTTGGCTATTAAAAATAATTTGCTCAAAAGGCTCGTTCTAGAGGATAGCAAAGAGTGGAGAGTTTATCTACCTACATCTTTAAGCCTAGCTAAAAGACTCCTAGAAACAACCTCAATAGGATTACGTGGCTTATATGATTCTGTTTTCTCACTCTACTTCTATCTCACTGATTATGGTTTGGTGGGATCTGCTGAAGGTATCCTCAATACAATTTTTGAGGCTGGATTGTTTATTGACTGGCTTTTAGGATTGCCTTTTTATCCGGGTAGTAGCATTAAAGGCGGAATTAGAGATGTTGCAGAGAATTTTATTAATGACAGAGAAGTCATTGAAGAGTTGTTCGGCTCCTCGGGTGAAGCAGGCAGTATAGGTGGATTATTCATTTCCGACGCATATCCTATAGGCTGTAAAAATGATTCCAAGCATCCCTGTCTAATACTTACCGGTGACGTAGTGAATCCACACTATTACAAACCCGGTTTAGGATGGGTGGAAACCGAGATGGATGTCGAGCCTAGTCCTGTCAAGCATATTGCTATTGCCCCAGGAACAGTTTTCCGTGTAGTTATAGGAGTAATGTTCCCTACGGAAGATAAATTGCATAGGATCGTAAATGAAGTTGATTCTGTGAAAAGTTTGTTAGGATCGTCTGAATTGGAGTTAGATGATTACATGAAATATTTGAAGCTTATTTCAAACCTTGTTGCATCTGCATTCTATAATGGTATAGGGGCTAGGAGCAGTAAAGGGTATAATATGTTCGAATATTTAGATGATAAAAACGCAGTTAATTCCACTACTATTCACTACTTGAGAATAAGGAAAGTAGGAAACGAAGAGCATCCCAGAATTCAAAGGCGAGGGAGACATCGTGGAGGGATAAGGCGTTCTCCAGGTTATAGGAGGCGATTTTATTGATCATTTATAAACTAGGGGTGTGATTGTTGAATAGTGTTGGATATAATCATCGTTTAGGTATTCTTGGACTGGCTGTCTTATTCCATGATCCACCTTGGAAGCCTTGGGCTATTGTTCCAGGAGGTATCACTGGTCCGGGTGGTTCTAGTGGCCTCGAAAAAATTATACGTGAACTTGAAAGGATTGATGCTAAATATGTGGAAGGGGCAAGAGAATATTTGGCTGCCTTGCATTATAGTGATTTAAAAGAGCATGAAAAACAGGGTCTTTTCTTCACCTGTTATCTGGCATCTAAACTTGAAGAAGAAAATAATGAAGTGGCCAAAGAGTTAGCTGGTTTTATGAGAGAAGCTTCCCAATTGTTGAGCGGGAAAGACCAAGGTCCTGTGGCTAGAGCAGATCATCTAGCTAGTGCATTAGACAGAACATTCCTAGAACTTGTCTCCAAGTTCGAAGATCGGTCATTAAAAGTGAGTACTCCTGAATTCGTTAATCCATTCGAACCCTACAAGAGGCTGAAAGGTTGGAATATAGTTGAAAATAATAATGGTAGATTGATCCTTCCAGAAAAAATTCCTGCAAAGACTATAGCGTTTTTCATGAAGAATTACGCTGAAGAGCTTGTTAAGCTTTCCATAAAGGGTTGCGAGAAATACCCCCACAGTAAAGCCGTGTGCCTTCTTCACTATGCTTTCATGATACTAGAACCGTTATGGTACCTTAGGACAAGTCGCCCGGAGGAGGATAAACTGGTCGTATATGTTCCACCTGCAGATACAAGAATACCAACACACACAGTATTCGATCACTTGAATGCCGCGTTAGCAATACTGAACTGGGTTCCTCCCTATGAGGAAGGATTGAATGGTTGTTTAGTAAAGATTGACCTAGCAGGAGTGCAGTCCTGGATAAAAGAAAGTAGGCGTCTTAGAGATCTATGGGCTTCTAGCTGGCTGGCCAGTTTTCTAGCTTGGAAAAGTGTTGAGAGACTAGTAGAAAAATATGGGCCAGGCATACTTGTTACACCGACAGCAAGATTGAATCCTTTCTATTCTGCTAGAATAATAGGCTACTATATTGATAGTGGAGGAGAATTATCTAGCGAGTTATGGGATCCCCTAGGACTACCATATAAGTGGCCAATAGACCCCACCATTCCTTCAACAATATACCTTGCCTTACCACGGGAAGCTTGTCCAAACGGTGAATTCATCGAGGAAGAAACCATACTTTCTTCATACTCTAATACATGGAGAGAATTACTATATGATGCAGTGAACAAGGCTAAACCTTTACTCGTCGATAATATAGATGAATATGTAAAGGAGTTAGGCCCGCCATTACCCATTCGTATAACTATAGTACATATGAATGAGATCTACGAAAAAGTCTCTGTTAATCCTGAACTTGTTAAAGATATTGAACGTATACTCGATGGTAGCGTGAAAACAGAAACTATAGTTAAGAACTTACGAGATTCTTTATTCTATGCTGAAGCTTTCCAAGAGTTAAACAGCAAAGAAAAAGATGTAGTATTAAATACTACTGGAAGAACCAGTAATGTAGGTATTATGAGACTCGAAAAAGAATTGTACAACAGAGGATTACATAAGAAATGTCTTATGTGTGGTAAATTAACAAGCATCCTAGACCAGGGTAAACTTAAGAAGCCTCCATCTGAAATCCAAGATAAGTTTGGGCAAGACGAGGAAAATTTAAGGGAGATTTTCAATGAACTAAAAGGTGAACCATTATGTCCGTATTGCCTGGTTAAACGGCTACTTCGATATTTACTAAGAAATAATCCCGAGCTGTTTAGAAAACTGGTGGGATTAAGACCTGATGCAAATGTACTAAAAGATAAATTGAGATGGACAACCGTAGACTCATTTACTTCAAGAAGTGTCATAGCGAGAAAGTTATTCTATTTCAGGCTAAAGGAATTAATGGATAAAAACTTGGAATCACTACATAGTGCCGTCAAATCTATAAAGCAAAATAACACTCTTGTCAGTGGTCTATTTGAAGAAAAGCAAATACTCGAACTTATAGACTACTGTAAAGATAAGCTTGGCAAAACAGGTATACCAGAAATAAACTGTCGGGAATTGATTCGAGATATAGATGCTATTGCACTTTCATTCATACATAACGAAGATCTAAAAATTGAGAATAGGAATAATCCTTTTATCAAAGCCTTAGAACCTTTAAGTAAAGACACTATTCCTAGGAAGTACATGATTTTACAATCAGACATTGACTTCATGAGTAGCTTACTTAAAGGATGTATTCCGTTAAAATCACTACTACCACATATACCACAAACAGGGAAGGATTTCTCTCCTTTAACACCGATCCCTCCAGATGTATATATTGAGAACGTTTTACCTGATGAAGCTCATGAATCTCAGTTAGCTATAGATAAGTTAAAGCAATTGATGAAGCTTGTTTCAAAGTCTTATGTGGAATTATCCTCTGAAAATTTGTGTAATCCCTATGGGACAGTTAAAACAAGCTTCTGTGACTTACAGAATAAAACAGAGTCTACAAGTATACCGTCTGTTATCTTTGGGCCAAGCTATCACTTTTCTATTACAAGAAGTTTAGCACTCCTTAGTCAGATGGATAGAGAGACTGTTGAAAACGCAGGTGGAATTGTAATATATTCCGGTGGAGATGATTTTCTTGGAATAGCACCACCCATAGCTCTAGCTGATTATGAAATCATAATTCCCCAAGCAATAATCCTTGGAGGAGAACTAAGATCTGCTTATAGTGGTGAATCACTTCTAAAAACCCAATATGGAAACAATAGACAAAAATACTATTACATCGACGGTTTTAACATACTATTAACGAACAATAAAGCCAGTTTAATAGCTCCTGCAATTACTGCATACGGGAGAACTACAGTTGCATACTTCGCTGACTCTAAAACTCCTTTATGGCTTGTTTTAGAGTCCACTAGAGAATTAGAGGAAACAAAAGATAGTATTTATTCATTTACTCTTGAATCACCATCCAAATGTAGTTGCCTTAATAGAAAAGATGCTCTAATATTAGCTTCTGAAACACGCGGAGTATCATTAATACCGTATACCATGTTCAAGTGTAGTAATGGGAACTGTATAAAAGATCTGAAATCTAGCTTAAAGTCTCTAATAGAACTATTCGATGACATCTACGGGGAGAATTCTGTTCTAACATATAGTTTCCTCAGAGACTATATTATGTATAAAGACCTGGTTGAACGCCTTGCTTTCAAACACCTATTCCCAGAAAAAATGTTACGTAGGATAGTTAGTAACAATTTGAAGAAAAATACTAGTAATAACGTAATATCCTCTCTTCAAAAACATCTCGACATGCTAATAGAAATTTCACCTAGTAACGGTAGGATTGAAGCTGGAGGTTTTGACTACTCGAGCAATGGATTGTACAACTACGATAGAGGACAAAATATATTGAATTCGTTCGGTATAACCCAGCTTATCGGTGGTATATTAGTGTACTCCTCATCATTTCCGAACAACATAAGATCTCTCTATAAATAATGGAGGTGTAGTGTAAAGTGGATCAAAATAACGTAAAAACTCTGGCTATCAAGCCATTAACACAGCTATTATTTAAACCCCCATCCCCCTTCACGGCAGGTATATTCGGTCCAGCGGCAATAGGAACAACTCTCTCATATCCTTATCCCAGCACAATATCAGGCTTACTGGCTAGTATTCTATATTTTCAACAATACGACACAACGACAACTTCTTATGAATGTGAAGATTACAGAGATGTGAAGGAACTGCTTGAATATACAATAATTCGTCCTGGATTCCTGAAAATATCAGATAAAGAAGACTATAACATTTATCTAAACAGGGATGTATTCCCGAAAACCACTACTCTCGTCGAAAAAATTAAACAAGTAATCAAAAAGGAACAAAACGGAGTAAACGGTAAAACACTAGAAGATATCCACAAAGAAATAACCAGTCTTACTGAAACAGCAAACGGAGCTATTTTAGCACACAGATCTAGAATTTCAGGCGTAGCGCTTAACCGAAGCAGTAAAAGTGTTAAAACTGGATATCTTTACCAATTAGAGAGAATAGAGTATGAGCCATGGAACACTCAATTAACCATTTACACCAAAAACCTAAAATTGCCGGACAAGAAATACTACGTTAAACTAGGTGGAAAACAAGGCACTGCCATACTAGAAATACAACGGACCGACAAAGAAATGAGTCCTTTCATCTATTACCAAGAGCAAAACACCATGAGATGGCTCGGAATACTAATATCTCCTGCATTGATAAGGATTAATGAACAATCACTTCAAACACTAAAAGAACAATTAAAATATGATACATTCATACCAAACAGTAAAAAACTCTCAAAAGCACTTGGCAAACTTCTACTTAATGAAACAAAACCCGACATTGAGGCAAGTGTGATTTATGTACCAAAAGGAGAGTCATCACTTGGAATAGTCAATCCAGGCTGGTGTACTGCTAGAAACATTCCACGTGAACCCTATTTACTCATACCTTCTGGAACAGTCCTTGAAATAGACGGACTAGACAGGAAACGCGTGGAAGACCTTGCATGGCAGGGCTTAGGGGCTAGCGGGAAACTAGGTTGGGGTACCACGATCCTCATAGAAATATAAGTTGCGAATTCAATTACTCATTTTAATATTTTATTCTTATTTCTCCGTATCCTCCTGTTCTGTTTCCTCCTACCCCTGTGTACTCAGCGATCTTGAGTGCTGCTACTATTTGCTTTTGTTCTTCCTTGTCTAGTTGGTCTAGGCGTAGGCGTGTCCATCCTAGGAAGCCTTGTGGTGTAGGTGTTTCTGGGTTTTTGTTGGATGGTGTTCTTATGTCTATACCAGATAGGAATATTTTGTTTGATAGTTTCTCTAGGTCTGGTTTGGTGTTTGTGACTTGTGCTAGGGTGTTTGTTAGGCTTTTTAGTAGGCTTGGGATATGTGGGTATATTATTTTGTAGTTCCCTCCTCCTAGGGGGTTGAAGTATGTGGGGGATACGAAGTATAGGTCTAGTGAGTTTAGGGGTTCTGCATCCTCCAGCATCTGGTCTGTGTCTACTGCTTCTATATTGAGTTCTTCCACCTTGAATTCTGCTGTTCGTATTTTAACAGTTCCCCTTATACCGTGTGAGAGCGC
>WALV01000016.1 GCA_015522645.1 Candidatus Tiamatella sp. | reverse complement strand
GGCACCTCCTTATAGGAAAAAGTGGCAATGCACATGAAGTAGGACACTTCATAGTAAACTTTAATGGTAAGGTGAGATGTGGTTGTGGAGGATTAGGTCACTGGGAAGCTTATGTAGGAGGTAAGAATATTCCGAGAAATGCATGGGAATTAATCAAGGATTATTCAGGATCCAAGACTCCTTTTTACTACAAAATTGTTGAAGGTAATTTCAAGGTAGAAGGATTATTTAATCACTCAATCGAAGCGGATCCCGTTGTTAACTATGTGATTGAGAAGATTACCATGATTACAGCAGCAGGGATATCGAGTGTTATAGCAGCCTATGATCCAGAGATAATTATTTTGGGAGGAACATTATTCCATAAAGGTTTATCCAGATTCCTTGGTAAGATAATAAGCTACCTAAAGCTTTATTCTCTACATGAAAATGTTGTTCTATCGGTTTCCAGTTACCCTGAAAGGGAACCACTTGTAGGAGCATTGGCGGCGGGAATACGCCCGGTCACATAGTTATACTCGTATCATTATAAATGTGGGATGTATAGTTATGTATAATGATTAAACACGTGATTCCTAAACAGTAGGATTAAGATTGGTGGATGGCATTGAATAAGAAAACAAGTGGATTCATATCAGGGCTCATCTTATTTTTATGGATTATATCGATATCTACACAAGGATTTGTGAGAATACTCCACTTGTTAATCGAAGGATATAGGCGGATGCCGTATCTATGGTTTTCCCTCAATATTATTGCTGTATTATACGTCTTATATTACACTATTAAACCAACTGTAAAGGCATATAGAACAATGAAAGGCTTCTGGAAAGGATTCGTACTCGGAGCTATTATAGCATTATACTATTCCCTAATTGCTGCTAGTTCAACACTTGATGGATTAGCATGGCTCATAATCCCATTAACTTTAAAGTTTACTACATATAGTTACCCTAAAGGATTCTACGTTAGAATCAAAAGTTCTAGTTATAGGGGTTTAACAGGCAACACTATATTCCCCGTATTGATTACAGTATTCATTGTCATAGGCGTAGTTCTCGCTCTTTACGCTCCAGTACTTGCTTCTAATAAAATAACAGGAGACAATCTAATGAATCCATACAGTGTTTACGGAGTTAACAGATTGATACCTCTTTATACCGCGTATGTCTACGCTTCTGATAGGATACAGATACCCACTCATACAGTCTATAAGACAGAGACCTATATCTACTACGTAAATGAAACACCAATCTATAATTGGTTAATTGAACCAGAAGGATTTTGGAATTCTATTACGAGAAAACCTATAGGGGCTATCTTCGCTGAAGGTGATAAATACCCTGTAAAAGTCAAACTTGTCAAGTCTCAAGTAGAATGGGGACTCCATAACATGAAGTTCAAGTTATTTTATTTCGACAGTTTGCAGCGAAAAATAAAACTCAGGGCACTGGGATATGATATACGATTCGATGAAGCCGTAGAACTGTATAGGCAAGGGCGAATATGGATAGTTATCCCATACAATACCTGGGAGAGAGGGTTATTATGGAATCTCAGAAAACCGGTGGGAGTCATATTAGTTGATGACAAGGGAACTATTAGAAAATTGTCCCTTGAAGAAGCAGTGAAATCTCCGCTATTGAAAGGTTTGCCGTTAATCTCAGAGAAAACAGCAAGGGAATGGGCTGAGAAATACGCCTATAAGAACGGGTTTGTCGCTGTATATTTCAAACACAATAGGTATGTAATAAGAGACATCGGAGAAAACCCACAACCATATCTAGAGCCAGGGGATAATGGTAGGTTATGGTGGGTGTTTACAGTAGAACCTGCTGGTAACACCTACTCCACTAAATACGTACTTTACATAAATGCTAGGGATCCATCTGGGAACCCGTTGATTTATCTTTGGAAGCCGAACGAGTTACTAATAGGAGTCAGCAAGGTTATGAGCTATGTAAAACAAGCTCATCCGAACTATGACTGGGGGCAAGTGAAGGCTGTTGAACCTTTACCAACTATAACTAACGATTCTATATTATGGAAGGTAAGCGTAGTAACTGGGGACTATCGTGGCCTGGTATCCATAGATATTATAAACGCGAAGACGGGTCAAGATTCTAGTTTTAAGGTAGAGAAAAGTATTACTGCAAAAGTAATACTAGATGAAGTGCTTAACAATACATATGTTAAACCAGGCTATACCAATGAGACTGTTTTAGCTAGAATCAATAATATTCAACGAGAGATAAATGAAACTATTCAGAGGTTGAATGACTTATATGGTCAATTGGAAGAACTGAAATCACAATTAAATATGACGTCTAAATGATTTTTATATACTTGAACAAGTATATATTCTCAATTTATTAACCTTTGGGACTGACTAACCAGTCAGTAAATTTATATATTGTTTCGTAAAACATCAATGTCGGTGTCTAGAAATGACAGACGGGAAGGTTTTGAGAATAACAGAGCATTTGAGGGATTATCTCCTTCTATATGTAATCTTAGCGATAATGATAGCCCTCCCGATAGGATATTATAACGCTGAATTCTTCAAGACACACAAAGAGCTGATAAAAGAAATAATAATATCGTTGGCAATAATTACATTATACCCCTCGATGATACAGCTTAGATCAGAAAAATTTGTCGATGAATTTAGGGGGAAAGTGAGAGAGACTATACTAGCATTGATAACAATATTTCTAATAGCTCCTCTAACAGCCATGTTTCTAGCAGGATTCATAGAGCATAAATCAGTAGCAATAGGGTTTGTAGCCGCCAACTCTGTACCAGCCAGTAGTGCATCAATAGCCTATGTACTTCTTGCAGAGGGAAATATTGAGTTCGCTACACTACTAGCTGTTATAAGCATAATAGGTGCTTTATTCACTGTTCCAGCATACATAGGATGGTTTGCAAAGAGTATAAGTGTTAATGTTCCAATTGTAGTTCTTGGTGAATCTGTAGGATTAGCTCTTCTCACACCATTCGTATTAGGCCAATTGACTCGATATTATCTAATTAAAGGAAGAGCGAAAAAGATCCTAAGAATAGGTCATGAAAGTTATCCGTGTGCAGTGGAAAAGATTATCTCAGCTGATAAGATGAGTATAAGCGAGTTTTTGAGGCATATGGAAGTCGCTTTGGAATGCGTCCAGAGCAAGCTGAGTAAATCAATAAAACCATATCTGAGTCTTTCAACAATAGTGACAATGCTTCTATTAATAGGGTTCTTAATAGCTAACAAGGCTTATCTTCTAATAGCTAAACCTAGCATAGCTTTCCAGATTATTGGATTGCAACTAGTAGTATATGCAGTGATCATATTGTCACTAATAGCAGTGACATTCCAGGTGAAACTAACCTACGAGGATCATATGGGTATGGCGTTCATTTCTCTTACTAAAAACGAGAGTGTTGCAGCAGCAGTAAGCGTTATGGCTATAGGTTCAGCGGCTGCAATCCCAGCAGCTCTAGTGCCAGCAATACAGCCTATAATAGCTATACTCTATCTAGCGGCAACTCCGATCTTAAAGAGGATAATAAAGAAGTGATAAGCGAAATATCTATAAATATATTCCATGTAACTACAATTCTTTTCATATGCGGCGATTATCCCAGGAATCACGGTTGTGGTGTACTGTAATTGAGGAGAGACGAGGCGGAGGTAAGGGAGAATATAATCAAAGCTGCCATGAAAGTATTTTCAGTTCATGGGTTCTTTAGAGCTCCAGTTAATTTAATAGCGAAGGAAGCGGGAATATCGAAAGGCTTAATATTCTGGTATTTTAGGTCAAAGGATGAGCTCATACTGGAAGTTGCTTCGAGAAGTCTTCCAAAAGACGTTATTGATGGATGCTTAGATGAAAAGCTAGATGGGAGGAAACTCTTGGAGTGCATAGGTAGGAAGTATATGGATAAATACCGCGACCCGGTGCTAAAGAATCTCCTTATTCATACAATGTCCTCTGAAACAGTCTACCAGGAAATCCGGAGTAAGATCGGTGAAATATGTAATATGTATACAAGAGAGCTTGCTAAGAAGGTTTTTGGAGGCGATACGCCCAAATACCTTGTTGCAATTAGGACGTTCCTAGGTTCCTTGATGTGTTATACTCTAAGAACACCTAAAGATATAGAGGAGGATGAGTATCTGTCACATCTTATAGGAATAGTATATGATCTAGTGGAAAAGAATAGAGCAACCTAGCCTCCTACACTAGCTAATAAATCTTCCAAGGCTCTCTTCTGCTTATTCGGATCCTGGTAACGCTCGAAAGCCTCTCCAATACTTATCTCTCCTCTCATCAGCTTCCCCTGGAGCTCCTCTATTTCCTCGTTTACGCGAG
The DNA here is from genome assembly GCA_015522645.1 of Candidatus Tiamatella sp. Classification (GTDB taxonomy): domain Archaea; phylum Thermoproteota; class Thermoprotei_A; order Sulfolobales; family Acidilobaceae; genus Tiamatella. Next base: position 1,163 of record WALV01000016.1, on the reverse strand, counting down.
CTAGCCCAAGCTCTACAGGGATATACTCCCCCTTAGTCACCCCGTCCTCCAACCTGATAATCATGTCAGCTCTAACAGCAACCCTAGGATCGTGTGTAGCGGCTATTACGGTTTTACCATGTTTCAATGCTGATGAATGAAAGATATTAATGATCTTTCTGGCATTCTCATAGTTGAGCTCCGCTGTGAGCGAATACTATGATTATGGGGGGACCATTAGCTAAAGCTACCGAGATTGCAACTCTTTACTGTTCTCCTCTACTTTATTCGCCTGGCTTGTGGGATGCTTTGCCTAGCAAACCTATTGCCTCAAGTAGTTGTATTACTCTACTTTCCCTAATACTCTTCGTCACTTTCTTGAAAAGAAGAGGTAGCTCGGCATTATCCTTCGCTATTAGGGTTGGAGTTAAATTGATGGATTGAAATACGAACCCGTCATAATTTAGTCTGTGATCATCTGGCCCGTATCGCTGGGGTTATCTATTTTCAGGTCGCCGTGATAAACTATGCCTCCAGTATGTATATATAAATATATAAAAGTAGTCTCATGCTTCTTCCGAATGGTTTAACTTTAGGTGACATCCTTTCATGTAAAAAGAAATGGAGTCAAGAGCGTATCTATCAGCATACTTCTCGTTTCCACGATGCTTCCCTGATACACTGCGGAGATGATGGTAGAACTCGTGGAGAACAATAAACGGGTTCATATAGATCTGTGAGTCCTTCAAGCATATCTCCTTTCTCCCCCGATCATAGCACCCTGAAATATCGTATCTTCCCCTAGCTCCGATAGTTAGCCTTGGCGTTTTTACGCGGTAAAATTCTGAAAGTAAGCCAATGGCTTCCTCAGCTTTACCGTTCAGAACAAGGTGAACTGCTAGAGACCTAACTATTTGTTCTTCGGTGCACTTAGTCTTCTTCGAGCATTGGGAGTTCGACATATTTCTTTCCAGCCACTACCTGGTCTATACTATGTATAACGCAACCCAGTTCTTCTAGTTTCTTCTCCACATCCTCGAACTTAATATCAGAGCCTTCTATGACCATGGTTATAGTTATGGTTTCAACATCTATCTCTGTCACTGTGATATTAACTCCATCTACGCCATCTAGGTTTGCAAGTTCCTCGGCTACATCTATTATAGTTGGGCCTTTAATCGGTT
>WALV01000015.1 GCA_015522645.1 Candidatus Tiamatella sp. | reverse complement strand
TCATAAATATTAGATAATATGTATAAACTTCACATTATGAACTAAGCGATAGGTAACCACTTGTCATCCTCGTTCGTTTCTAGAGAATGTTTTTCTTATCCTTTCCGGTACAAAAGTTCACTGGGAAAACTAGGGGAGCTAATGTATAGACAGCTCATTTACCCAACTGCAACCTGATCTCTCCTTAATTCTTTCCACTAGCTCTCTCAGAGTTAGTATTGGAATAATCGTCTTGTAGTCATGCTGTTCCTTTGTTATCATAAGTTTTACTGCTGATTTTACATTGGCTAGCTTATCTATGGTCTTCCTTAACTCTTCCCTCTCAATATTATCTCTCCACTTGACCTCTGCGATCAGCCATGGTTCCCTGTGCCTTGTTAGCGCTATATCTATTTCTGGTTGGAGTATTTTTACCGGCCGTAACCCGCAGTCGTGTGATAACAGCCTCTCTACAAATACCTCCACTAGATTAGGTATGATAGTTCTACCTGTGTTATACAGGAAGTCTTCTCCAACAGGTATGTCCCATACTCCGTATTTCGCGTTGAGGTAGTATGCAGTGTGCGTCAGTGGGGACACGTGTCTGTAGATTGATTTCCTTTTACCCCATACTGGAATCTTCTCTATTAGGCCTATCTTGAGCATAGCGTCGATATACTTGGTTATATAGGACGGTGATCGGCCTGGGATTAATCCGCGCGAGTATAGGTAGGATGATAGCTCTGATATCCTAGTTTTACCCATGGATAATCCCTCAAGTAAGTGGTGGTATCTTAGAGTGGCCTCATAATCCTCCTCAGCTAAGACTTCCCCGGCTAGGCTCCTAGCTATATCAACGGAGCAAAGCATTATCTCCCTTAAACTTCTCCCAACGAGGACTGGTTCCTGGTAGAATACGAGTCTCTCGAGTAGATCGTTTGTCAGGCTGGGCCATTGATGGAATACCAGGTCTAGAGGGGAGATTAACCCTGCTTTGTATGTTAGGAATAAACCTTTCAACGGCGCGTTTGGGGTGGCAGTATATTTTCTATGGTAGTGGAGTGTTGATGTAACCAATACTATATCCGGGGGACAGCTTCCTGCTTGTATTGTATCGAATAATATGGGGGGAGCACGGTGGAATTCGTCTATTATTATTTTATCTGTTCTCCTGCATAGCTGGATGAATTCCTTGGCAGCGTATTCGGTCTGGTTTTCCGGGTCATAGAAGATTCCTCCTCTCCTAACTATGAAATAATCGTAGTCGCCTAGTGTTCTCCTAGTGTAGAACGTTTTACCAGTCTTCCTCCTTCCATAGAGCAGTCTCCGCCCTGTTGCTTCCAGGAATTCTTCTATGCCCCTCCTCCTGATAAATATACTCATAGTATTATACCCTAATTATAATACTCAAAGTATAACAATAAAAACATTAGCATTCCAGGAAACCCGGAATTAACAGGAGGGAACGATTCAAGAAGAAAAAGAGAATCCCTTAATACATGATTACCCGCCCATTTTACCCAATAAACCCACTGCATTGACGGGTACCTTCAATACTGTGACAGGAGCCAGTGAGGCGTTATATGCGACATGCCTGATTAAGGCTTCTACTTGATACGGGTTGAATTCCCCTATTGATCACGATATCAGTATGGCATCCCAGCTATTTCCATGGTTACATGCTGCGAGTACATGGGGCGAGTACGGGAGCGGCTAGCACTACTAGGTTCAGCGGTGTGGGAACTACTCATATACATGTCAACGAGCCAGAACAATGCTTCTCCAAACAACATATTCCAAGTACAATTATGACTCCTACTCTATAACCGGCAACCCGAAATATACTCGCTCCAATCAATTTCCTCTCCAGCCCTAATCGTCTCCACCAGCTCCCTGAGACTAACTGAGCCAGAGTCAACCAATCCAGCTAAAAGGGATCTTATGATAACGTTAACCCAGTGATGGTCATGGATAGCCTCCAACATAACACTATACGCGTTATCCGGCCTATTCACGAAGAGCTCCGCGAAGTCCATCCCATACTTCCTCCTCGATGTGAAGTCCAGTATAGCGGTTACACCGGGAGCAATACGCCAGAGACTCTCCCTAACCAAGACAATACAATTACCGGGGACCATCCCTACTCACCCCGTTTCCCGGCATTATTCATGAAAGCCTTTCTCATCAACTTCGACAGCAATCCCACATCGTATCGGAGTATCACGCTTATATTAGAGAACGAGGACCTCAGCTTCACATTGACATGCTGCCATATCCTCCCATTCTTCTCTACGACGAACATCTCCTCCGGGTCTGCCTCAACCACCACGCCGACATGGGATAGTATCTCCTGCTCCGGCTCTCTATAGTAAATATAGACCGGTGAGACCCTCCTCATCCTCAGCCACGTGGTAAGGTTCAATATGTCATCTATAACCTCGTCACAGGGCCCCATCAATCTGAGAAGGTCCATACCCTCTAGGATGAAGAGGTTAGGTTTATCCCTCTCGATAACATCGTGGGTGAGACCGGTGAACTCTGCTAGTGTATAGAAGGCCGGGTTGATATTGTAGACACTTAGATTACCTTCTCTAACACCTAGCAACTCCTTTAGAAGCGTGCCTGAATAGTATCTAGGCAGCTTGGTGGAGAGAACGGTTACATTCTCACCAGGCTCCCATAATAGGGTAAGGGTGACAAGTATTGCAGCTATACCCGTAGGGCTCTTATAGTAATGAACTATTGGAATACCGTGGGGTAGGTTAGCCGCTCTACCAATAGCCTCCACCTCCGAAGGAGTAATAGGCTTACCACTAGCGTCAAGCAGCTCCACGAGACCTCCATTCTTCTTGCCTAAATGCTCTACTCCACTAAACAACCTACGAAAACTAACACTCTCCAAATAAGCTTCAGGCATACTCTCAGGCGCATAGACTTCGATAGGCTTGCCCGGCGTAATCCTGTAGGGAACCTTCACCCTCACCAGTGGAGCCCACTTAACCTTGCGGATCTCCATCCTCCTATCCATACGGTTGTGAACCATCTCCGCCCTCAGGTATATCAGTGCATCGGCGAGGAATTCCTCGACACCGCTCCCAATAACCTCAGCGCCTATCGGCAGCTCTGATAAAGCTATAACTGTGGCACCACTCTTACCGAGAGCCCGGGCGAAGAAGTTCCTAAGTATCTCCCTAATCCTAGGCTTATCATCGACGACCTGGAGAAAGGCGGTAATGCTGTCTATAACTATAAGACGGAAACCGTCCACTACAACCTTCTCATACATATTAGCCAGTAAATCAGTCAGGGTCTCCCAGCTAGCCACATACACAGCGTCCATGAAGTGGAATAAACCCTTATCCCGGCAACCCCTCAGATCCAAGCCAATACTATCCATGTGCTCCAGGAAAGCCTCCTCGTCCTCCACCAAACTAACATAGAGACTCTTCAAACCCATACTGCAAGCCGAAAACGCGATTGCACCCGCGAGAGTGGTCTTACCCATCCCAGGGTTACCAGCTATTAAGACAAGGCTCCTCTCAGTAATGCCTCCCCCGAGAAGCTTGTCCAATCCGGTATACCGGTGGGAATTAAATTCAAAAAACATCCACCACCTAATAATATACATAGAAGAAGGGAATTAAATCTACCAGCATTCGAGTGGGACAGGTCGGAGGGAAGGGCTCTAAGAGGAATAGTTGATTCCTGTTTATCTCCGTGTTAATGATAGCTTGGCCTGTGTTCTCGGCTTGTACTCATGCAGGCTTTTCTATTGCGGTTTCTCGGGCAGAATAGGATGTTAGTCTAACCGTGTCTTTGCAGTTTGTCGTGTAACTTGCCTCTACAGCCTACTACTACAATTGTTATTGTACATGGCTGGAGTATGTATGCTATTCTAATGTCTCCTATGCGGGACTTGCAGAGATCACGTAGGCTTCCCTTGAGCCGCGCCTCGCATATAGGGTTATCGGATAATTCTCCTAGTCTATCATTGACTCTCTTAACTAGGTCTTTTGGAGCTTTTCTAAGGAATTTTTCTACACTTTTTACTTAACTCGATTTTACAGGGCAATCAAATGTTACCTCTTAACTGCATCGAGTTTTAGGAGTTCCCTGTAGACATCGTCCTTTACTAGGATGTCTAGCGTGTCAATATAGTCCTCGACCTCCGCCGCGTAACGCTTACACCACTGGGCTAGTTTATCCCTGTTCTCAGCCTTATAGTTTTTAACCATGCCTAGCACTGCAGATGTCGAAGCTACCCAAGTGAACGTGAGGTATGCTGTGTAAGTCGTGAATTCTACGAAAGCCTTGGGGTCCCTGTCTAATATTCTCTTTATGAGTCCGTCAACCCCTAGCTCGGATATTTTCTCAATGACCCATCTATCACGGTCAAGGAGAACAGATAGCCCATATACAAGGTCTTCAGCGAACTTATACCCGCTTCTTCTAACGAGTTTTGCAAGAGCAGTACCTAGCTCCTCCTCTATATTGATGAATTCTTCCAGAGTTGAACGATCTGTACGGGAAAGTATTTGCTGTGTGAGTTCCGCCTCTGGGAGAGATATTC
>WALV01000014.1 GCA_015522645.1 Candidatus Tiamatella sp. | reverse complement strand
CATAATAGTATTGTAGTGAGGATACGAATCCAGATCCTAGCCTCTGGAACTCGTCAACCAACAATATAATCTTCCCCTGGTCTTGCGGGCATTTATCAAGTTCTTCTAGGAGCCCAGTCCAGCTCCTAGCTTTGACTGTCCCGCAACTCTCGCCTAGTTTCTCCTGTAGCATATTGAATAGTGTTCGAGGCGGTCCTTCTGGGGCGAAGAAATAGAGGCTACCTGGATGGTCAGCCATTAATTTCCTGAGAAGCCAGGTCTTACCTATTCTCCTACGACCATATAGTATGGATATACTTAGCCCTGGACTGGAGAGATCCCTTTTTAATGCTTGTAGTTCCCAGTCTCTATCAACGAATAACATGTAACATAACCACATGTATGATAATTATAGTTATCATATTTATATTTATCAAGGGACACTATGATAACCACTAGGGTTTGAGCTATAAGAAACCAACGCAATAGGAGGTAAAACACGGGAACATCGGTTTAACATCAAGTAGTTCTATTCAATCGGCCTGCACTATCCACTACTCTAATAAAGGTGTAACTTAACCTCAGGGTTAGGTTCGAGAATTTTTCTCCCTCAGTCCACGAGTAAACAGTTGGAACCGGGTGATTCTATAGTATTGAGACGAATAAGTTGACTGAACCTGAGGACAGGCCAAGGTATCTTATTTCCCCGCTTGATACCAGTATATCCTTCTCTTGTAGCTCTAGAATAAATAGGCTTGCGGATCCATAGTTAGGTTTGATCCTCCCAGATCATAAAACCATTCAACCGTTGAGTTCCGCGTTATTTTGGCTAGTGAGAAATGGTCATCGATCATGCTGGTACTATTCACTATGTCGATATCATAGCCTGTTGAATAGACACTGCGGTCTTTATAATAGATCCCTCCAGGAGACTGGGAACTAGTTATCGACGCAGTATTGTTATCGTAGTGCAACTTAAGACAAATTATTAAAAAAATCAATGTGAAAATTTGAGCTTCAGTCTTTCTGGATTCCATGAATACCTCTTGGTCTTTATCGGCAGGAATCCTGTTAAACTATAAGCTTGATAGTATTCTTAACCTATCTAACTCTAACTAGATGCCAGTACTACACCAATAATAGCTATAATGGCCGATGCAATATGTCTTAATCCAGGTTTTTCTCTTAGTTCACCGGGTAATAGTTGCGAAAATAATAGCGTATGAAGTGGTAATAATGCAATAAGAACAGAAACCCTTGCCACGTTACATGTTGAGAAGGCGATATATCTGAGCAGTTGCCCGAGTGTAACAATGATTGATGCGATAACCATGTAATGGAGCATTTTGCCCATATAAGGGGTTTTTCGATGTATGTCTTTTACTAGAAAAGGAAAAGTCAAAACTAAGGCTGTAGTATAAGATATAGTCACTCCTAATATCGGGTTACCACCGATGTAACCAGCCCCAAATCTGACTAATAGAGATGCGAAGGAAAAAACAACTGCATATCCCAATCCTCCAATTATACCTATATAAATTTTACCACCGTGGAGAGGTATTCCACTAGGTTCAGCGTGGACTAAGTACACTGCAATCATTACAAGGAATACTCCTAGGACTTGTATTGCCGTCAGGGTTTCTCCCAATAGAATCCATGCAAATAAAGAGGCGAAAACTACCGTTGGACTCGTTACTATTGAGGCTGTCGTAACACCAACATAGGATATGGATAAATAGAGAAGATACCGCCCGACTACGAAGTTCAGAATGCCTGCCAGGACGAATGACATAACTACTTTGAGAGATGGGATACCGTTCCATGTAAGTAAAGATGCTACCCAGAGTATAGGTGTACCTACTAGGAGGCTTATTATTAAGTTTTGGAACGGTTTGAGTTTCACTGAAGCTGCTCTGACTAGAGTCTCACTTAACCCAAAGAACAGGCCTGCTAGAAATGCTGTTATGTACCCTAACTCGCTGCAGTACACGGAATATCTTCACCATTTAAAATTATAATAACCGGTGTATGATTGGAATCAAATTGAAAAACTATAAGTTTTTATATTCAATTTAACCTAGTGACTTGTAAGAATTAACGTTCTCTTAAAAGAACCTGGTTTAACAAACCTGTCTCTTTCTGTGATATCTTTACATGTATAACTTTCGGCCGACAATCCTTCGACCTAGCTATTCTAGCCAACGCTTTCTTTAAAGATTTCGAGTCTTCTACCCGGAGTGCCTGTGCACCTAGTGACTCAGCTAATCTACTATAATCTCTATGTTGTAATAATGCATATTTCGCTAATTCCTTATTTCCTCCTGTTACAAGCCAGTTATGGTACACGTCTCCCCAAGCCATATCGTCAGCTATTACAACAGTTATTGGCAGACAATACCGGGACGCTGTCTCTATTTCATGGGCTCCTATTAGGAAACTTCCATCTCCAGTTAACAGTACTGTTCTCCTACGAGGATTCGCTATCTGTGCAGCTATTGATATCGGTATACCTGCTCCTATTCCCCCCAGCGGACCATGAGCCCACATCACTTGGCCAGGGAAGTATGCCCTTAAATACATGTATCCCCAGCCTGTAGTATCTCCACCATCTAGAATGTATTGCGTTGATTTGGGGAATGCTTCTCTCATTGCCTTAACTAGGTACTGAGGTTTAATCGGATCTCCCGGTGCTACTACTTGATCACTCATTCCCTGTATCTCGTCGAAGGTATTCCTAGCAGCCTGTACCCACTTCCTACGAACCTCGCTGGTTCCTCTTATAGTTCTATAGAGCTGTGATAAAAACGACTTGGCGTCAGCCCATATTGCTATATCAGCCTTTCTATTCTTTCCAACAATACGTGGATCTATATCGACATGTATTGTTGGAATATTACCCGGGTACAGCTGAGGGTTAGATCCGAATCCCAGGAATTCATCCCACCTAGTTCCAATAGCCAGTAATAGATCAGGCGTGTTACCCGGTATCCCAAGTGCCGCATGCCCGACATAATGTATATCGTTGTATGGAACACACCCTACTGCAAACCCAGTAGTAAGCACAGGTATCTCCGCCTTCCTCGCCAATCTTAATGCTTCCCTGCAAGCACCAGACCAATAAGCTCCGCTCCCCAATATCATCACAGGCTTACTCGACCTCTCAAGCAGGTCCCTGGCTTTCTTAACTAAACTCGGATCAGCGAATACTCTCCTAGTGGTTCTCCATCCATCCCCAGCCTCTATATCGCAGTCGCACTCATCTGAAGCTACATCTCTAGGTATTTCAAGGAGAACAGGCCCCATTCTGCCTGAGAGAGCTGTTCTCACAGCGTCTCCTAAACACCGGGCTAAGTGGCTAGCTGAAATACATGTCCTTGCATACTTTACCATATTCGCGGCAAGATTGGATAAATCAAGCTCCTCGAAAGCCATTCTATCTAAATTCTTTATAGGAGTCCTACCGGCGATAGCGAGTACAGGGCTGCCAGAGTGCATTGCCTGTACAAGGCCTGGAAGTAGATAAACACCTCCAGGCCCAACTGGAGCCATCACGACTCCTAAGCCACGGTTAAACCTTGCCCAACCTTCAGCGGCCTGTGCCGCGCTGAACTCGTTCCTCATAGTGACTACATTGACATTACGCTTCTCGAGCTCCTCATAAATAGGTAGAAGGAATCCATCAGGTAGACTAAAGACTGTTTTAACATCCTCACGGGCGATTGCTTCCGCAATTAACTCACGTCCTCTAGGCATTTCAGGACACCTCGGATACTATGGGCCCGGCTAAGTTCAAGGCTGAGCCTATCCGAGCCCGAATACGGGTAAAAACCTAATCCACTTTTTACCCCAAGCTCCCCCCTGGACACCTTATCAATGATTAGGCTAGCAGCTTTCACATCCTCATCTTGAGATGGAGATGATAAACTAGATGCAGCCCTAACGATGGTGTCTAACCCTACATAATCCATTGTACCTAAGACTCCTGTAACGCTGAAAATTACAGCGAGATGTTTTTTCCATACGAGATCAATGGTTTGGGGGTCAATATTATAATTAGCTACTAGACGTAAGGCTTCCCTATAGACTGCTGAATTGAATCTGTTTACTATTAATCCAGGAATATCGGGAACAATCACAGGCTCCTTACCTAACTCCTTTAGGAAACCTGTGATCTTATTTACTGCCCATTCACTAGTCCAGGGAGCCCGAGCTATTTCTACTAAAGGAATCACATACGGCGGGTTAACCCAGTGTGCTATAAGGATTCTATCCTGAATCTTAAGATCCTTAGACAGCTGTTCTACAGTAAAGGTAGAAGTATTCGAAGCCACTGGGACATCCTGTCCAATATAAGTAGTTAACTGCTCATAAAGCTCTCTTTTAGCGTTAAGATCCTCTATAATGACTTCTAATACGATATCAGCTCCTTTAACAGCCTCGTTAAGAGAGCTTTCAACATGGAATTCCCCTAGTTCCCCATCACTATTCCCCTTCATTTCCCTTATAAGACTGCCAATGAGTTTCTCCGAGTTTCTTAATACCTCAGGTACAATATCATACACGATAGCTTCATGTCCTCCCAAAACTATGGCGGAGGCTATTCCTGAACCCATAACTCCTGCTCCAATTACAGCTACCTTCATCCTGATATCCACCTCATACTCCCCCTATTTCGGGTTCTGCAAGGATGACCTTCCCCTTTGTTTCTGGTAGAAGCCAAGCGAAAATTGACATTAAGGCAAACAGGAATGAAGCAGTAAGCATCATAGAAGTTACGAGAGGTACACCAGCTTTCTGAGTTAGGAGACCCACAATAAACCCCCCAAGCGCGAGGCCTCTTGCTACACTGAACACGAAACCTGTTGCTGTCGCTCTAATTGATGTTGGATAGATCTCTGAGAGCCATATTCCGAATAATGCATGGCTCCCGAATCCAAACGGTACAATAAACAATGCAGTTATAGCTTTGGAAGGGTTGAAGGTTACTATTGTAAAATACCAGACTAGCAATGATGCTGTCATACCTGTTAGCGCTGACAATGAGAATGCCAAGCGTCTCCCAATATAATCGCTGGCAGCACCAATTATTATTAACACGGGAATAGCTAGTAAAGCTATTTCCATTACCAATACACTTGCATTTGCAACACTATATTTGAAAACTACATGAACCATAGTTGGAGCCCAGTCTACGACTGAGTGATAGGCTGCTTCAGCTGCCCAAAACGTTATTGTTGCAATTAACGTTAACTTTAGAAACGGGCCTTTCAGTAATACTTTAACCCTCGATTTCTCCTTGTCTGTAGCTTTCTCCTCTTCAAGTTCCTTTGATTTACTCCATACAGTCGACTCTGGCACGAATTTCATTAGTGGCAATATGATAGGTATAGGATATAAAGCTATAAGATAAGCTGCCCTCCATCCATAGTGTGGATATACGAACTTAGTCGTGATGGCACTTATAATGTATCCCAGAATAAACGTACCCTGCAGTAACCCACCGTAAAGACCCCTTCGCCTGTGGCCTAGTTCCTCGCTTATTAACGCATAACCTATTCCCCAGGATACACCTAAACCCGATATTATACGGAGAGCGGCAAGAACAAGAAAACTGTTTGCTAATGCAGTTAACGCTGTTGACACTGCCTCGAAAGTTACAGCCAAAACTAATGCAAGCCTTCTCCCAATTCTGTCAGCAAGTTCACCGAAGATGATAGCACCGAATATTGCCGAGATGTATTGCGCAGAGAACACGAACCCCATATCAGCCGTTCCTACATGAAATTCGTTCATAATAGGAGTAGCAAGGAAATTAGTAATTGTCAATCCGACAGCATCATGGCTCCAAGCGATTACAGCTGCTATAAACACGGCGATCTTAGTTCCTAAACCGATTTCATTGCTTTCCATTCCTATAGCGTCACCTTAATAACATTCTGTACGGTCTCATTAAGAGTTGATGTGGGTTTTCATGGGGGAGATCATTTATTCCCACATGTTGAAAAGTTAAACTGTCCTTATGGAATAAATATTTTTGTTTTATCTTATATATTCTTTTGTTTAAAAAGGATTTTTATGCTTTATAATTTCTTTTACTACATCTTTTATTGAAAGTTTAGGATTCCATTTTAGATGGTTCTTAACTCTAGTAGTGGAAAAACCTTGGGGTGGTGGAAGCAATAGAGGTTGTTGATCAGCGTATTTGATTCTTATTCCAGGGTTCATACCTTTAATTATATTGCCTATTTCCTGTAGTGTAATCCTATCAGCAGTCACGTTATACTTATCTAGTAGTTCATCCCTATGGAGTATAGCTCGGAAGAAAACATCCACAGCGTCATCCAAGTGAATCCAGTCAATAGGGGTATCTGGCGGTGCAGGCAGGATTATTTCTTCTGCTTGAGATATTGATCTAAGTGATTCGACTAGAATGGCAGTATACCCTGTTCTCCTCTTACTAGATAATACGACGGATAATCTAATTACCGATATATCCGTGTTTCCACTGTTCCTGTAATGGGCAGCGAGATTCTCTACGCATAACTTCATAGCACCATAAATAGTATTAGGAGCTGGGGGAACATCTTCATCCAAAGGCTTATTAGGATAGTATTTGCTACCTGATCCATATACCGCTAAGCTACTAGCAATTATTATACGGTTAACATTAACTTTAGTAGAGTGCTCCAATATATAAGCTGATCCCAGAACACCGGATTTGCAAGCCTCTAACGGGTCTGACTCTGTTATAGTGGTCAGAGGCGATGCTAGATGTACAATAACATCAGGATGATACTTGCTAATAATGTCAATAACACATTTCTCACAGGTGATATCTAAGTTAGTAAAATTGAAGCCACTAAATTGTGGCTTCTTTTTATCGGCAATTAATACATCAATTCCGGCTCTTGTAAGTTTCCATGCAAGCTCCGATCCAATGAGTCCGGATCCGCCGAATAAAAGGACTTTTCGTGGTGAACTCTTCATTCATTGAACACCTATTAAATCTATTATGTTATTATCGGTGATACATTATTTAATTATATGGTCATATATTGTTATAAATTTCATGGGGAGATACTGTATGATAACTGGTTCTAATTCTTCTGAACATTACGTGGGCTATGATTTTAGATGCGTTCGTTCAAGATTTGGCGTAGATTCGTCCTTGCAAGCTGGATGCTTTATAAAAGAAATGAAAGCAGATTCGGCATTAATCATAGCAGACAACGTACTAAGTAGGAAGACGGATTTTATAACTAGAATAGCTGCAGGAATAGAAGAAACGAGTGGTGCTAAAGCAGATATATGGTCTGGAACCGAGCCGGAACCCACGGATAGATCTCTAATTGAAGGATTAAAATTTGCTGGGAACCGAAAGTACGATGTAATCATAGCTATTGGAGGAGGAAGCACAATAGATACTGCTAAACTAATAAACTTATATTCCGAATATCCTGTTAAGAGTATTGGAGAATATTTTGGCCCGCCCATAGGTATAGGAAGGCCGATACCGGGTCCATTAAAACCTTTAATAGCCATACCTACAACAGCTGGAACAGGGTCAGAAGTTTCACCAGTAGCTGTACTAACATTCCATGATAAAAACATGAAAGTTAGATTAGCAAACGATTACCTAAGGCCTGTTCTAGCAATATTAGACCCTAAACTTACTGTGACTATGCCTCCAAGAGTTACTATATCAACCGGACTCGATGCTTTAATGCATGCAATTGAATCATTTACAGCAAAACCATATTATGAAAGACTGGAATCACAAGCATATTGTGAGACCACCGTCTTTCAGGGCTCAAATCAGGTTACAGAAGTTTTAGCGGAGAAAGCTATTAGACTAATAGGAGAGAATTTAGAAAGAGCATACAGAAACGGTATGGATCTCGAAGCTAGGTCAAACATGATGCTTGCCTCGCATTTAGCGGGTATTGCCTTCTCAAATACTGGAACTCACATATCCCATGCAATATCATATGCTCTTTCAGTTCTTTCAGCTGAAAAAGGATATAGGCTTCCTCACGGAATAGCAGTTGCTATGACTGGACCCTCCCTTCTTAAGGTGCTTTCAAATTATGTTCCCCAAAAATGTGAGAAAATAGCTTACTACCTGAGAAATCATTTGACCCAAGAAAATATAACACCGGCGTCTGCTACTTATGCCTTATATAATTTACTTAGAAAATTAGGATTGCCTAGAGATTTATCAGAACTGGGTTTCGAGGAATCGGACGTTGAGAGAATTGTTCAACAAACAATGAATGAAAAAGGACTTCTAGCTCAGAGCCCTGTTACCCCGACGGAGGATGTGTTGAGTGAAATTGTTAGAATGAGCATTAATTATAGGTTGTTATTCAACTGACTTAAGTTGTCAATGCATTTACTATAATATTGATAATCTGGGAATCGGAATGCAAGAGTCTTATTACATCCGTGAATATGTCTATCGCGTTTAATAATTCTCTCTTTTCTAGTACAGGAAATATTGTTCTAGGTATTATTTTTATATATTTTGATAACCTGTTGGCTCCACGGGATGTCTATTAGTTAAAAATATTAACTATCTATACTGTATTATAATTATAAAGTGAAAAATTGTCTGCACTACACCTCAGAGACAAGGAACTCATTTAGTAATAAAATTCAGCTGGAGCGTGACAAGCATACTCATGGGAGTATTGCTTGAGGATGGGGGGGTGGGTGTATGAGCTCTAGTAGATGTGTCGGGAGTATTAGGGATAGGCTTTGGCTCGTATCTCCCGGTGTACTTAACATACTGAACTTCCTGTCAAGGAAGAAGTATGGTAAAGCCTTCACGGTAGTCTTTGTTGAAAGACCGGAAGACGTATACGAGCTTGTCCTGGAAGCCGTCAATGATAGGCATTGGGCGGATGTCGTTGTAAAAACGATGTTAACAGGCTTAGTTGATAAAGGCTACCTTACTCCAAGTGAGATTTTGGAGAAAATGAAGAATAAAGAGAAAATCAAGTGGGGAGACCATATTTCCGCATGCTCAGAAGAGGGCTAACCTGGTGAAGGAGGATTTTCTAGCCGATTCTTTAAAACTACTCCATGGTAAAACCACCTATTATATGATACTTATTATACCTGGTAGCGTCCGATAGGTGGCCACCAACATTTATCGGTTTTGTAGAATCAACCACGAATAAGCGGTTAACCCCAGTAGTAATACATGCGTCTGTACTGGAGGTTCCACTGATCCATATATACAACGTTTTTCACACATATAATATAAAGACCTAACCTAGGTTATTTGATTAATCAATTCATAGGTATGTTATTGGAGGAGGGAGGTTGAAGGTGGCATTGAAGGTTTATGATTTAACTATGGCGTTAGAGGACGGTTTAAAGATATACCCTGATAGTGTGCCCTTCAAGCTTACCCCCGTATCCACTATAGTAAGGGAAGGCTACAATGTTAACAGGGTGGAGATGGATGAGCATAGTGGAACTCATGTTGACGCACCACGGCATTTCTATGAGAACGGTTTATCCATAGATAGAGTTCCAGTTGATATGCTCATCGGGAGGGCCGTAATCATGGACTTCTCGAGTATCGGCTCCAGACTAGTCGGTATAGACGATGTATTGGAAGTGTTAAGGGATTTACATGTCAGTC
Organism: Candidatus Tiamatella sp.; assembly: GCA_015522645.1. Classification (GTDB taxonomy): domain Archaea; phylum Thermoproteota; class Thermoprotei_A; order Sulfolobales; family Acidilobaceae; genus Tiamatella. The sequence continues at coordinate 1,772 of WALV01000014.1, read as the reverse complement.
CTGGAAGGGGCTGGTATCTGTTTCTAAAGCTGAGGGGTCCAGGCGGGTTCAGGTTAGTGTCTGAGGATGTGGCCAAGTATATAGTTGAGCGAGGCCTGTACGGTTTAGGTGTTGATACTCCTAGCCCGGATGACTACCCTTACCCCGTTCACAGAGTATTGCTCGGTAGTAATAGGTTGATAATTGAAAACCTGGTAATACCGGCTGAGTTAAGAAATAAACTTGTAGACGTAATCGTTGCCCCGCTAAAAATTAGGCATGGGACAGGTGCACCCGCCAGGGTCCTAGTGGTGGAAAGGGGTTAAGTGCTCCTTTTCCTCATAATGATCAGCATGTATGAAACGGCTGCCACGCCTAGGAATACTATTGCTTCACCGGCATATGGGGCAACAGTGTTCAAGGGGATTAGTTCTCCCCCGACACTCTCTGCTGCCTGTGGGCAAATATGTATTATAGGCATGTGAACCCTGTATACATTAGAGGGGTAGTCAATAATACTCGCTGTAAGAGTGTTTGCCGTGAACGCTACTGTTGCCGCGGTTATACTGACGCTTCTATAGTGGACTGCCGCGGTGCTGATGGGCCTCCATATGTTGCAGTCCGTCACATTACCATTGCTTTCCATGTTCACGATGAAAACATCGTCATTGCCTGTGTAACTGTTTGTCCCACCTATACCTGTCAGGTACCCGTTTGACGTGCGGATTCTGTAGAACCAGTCGTTGCCCTCCCCGCCATATACGTTAAACCATAGCAATCCACCGTCCTGGTTTATGCTTGCTATGAAAGAGTTATTCCCTGGTATACCCCCCATCTCAGTGTACCCTGCCAGTAGTATGGTGTTATTGTATACTATTGCATCCATAGGCATGTCCTGGGGAGACGCCCCGAATACTGCCCCCCACAAGGGGTCTCCTTGCGGCGTGAGTTTGCATATAAACCCATCTATGTTACCAGTGGTTTTATTGTACCCGTAAACCAGGATGTCATGGTTCTCTTCTACTGTCACCCCCATTGAAACATAGTTGCCTGACCCTGTTATCGTTATCTCCTTGCTCCAAATTATACTCCCATCAGTGGAGTTGAGTGCGATTAGAGCCGTCTTACCACCATGTGCTTCGTTAGCAGCTATATACAGCGTTTTACTCACATTATCCAACGCACTACCATACATATAAACGTAATCACCGCTTCTATGATAGGATCTACTCCACACTATGCTCCCGTTAATGCCTAGCTTTAAGGCCACTATATCATAGTATCTATCGTATCCTACGAGGATGTATGTCTCATTCGTGACGGGGATTACCCTGAAGAACCAGCCGCTGATCCCTCCGCTATACTCAACCCGCTTAGAAGATAATAGATTCCCATTTCCATCTACCTGGAAAACGATCGGCTGACTATTATATGCACCTGTTTTATTCCACCCTGCCAATACATAGTAATCCCCGACTTTACCTATATCATATATTAACTCATCACTGGTATTAGACCCTATGATCTCCTCCCAGACGACATCGCCCTCATTTGTCACTCTAATGACGAACGCGGAGTTCTTACCGTAGCTGTCAGTATACCCGGCTGCTATGAACCCATTATCAGTACCAGCAACACCCCAGACATAATCCTTACCGGGTCCCCCTAGGTCGAGCGCGTATGTTGACTCGGCGCTGTAGGCTGGAGTGGCCATGGAGGAAACTGTGATGACTGCCAAGACGAGGATTACTAGAATCGATTTAGATGAGAATACTATTATTAATGGAGTTTTA
>WALV01000013.1 GCA_015522645.1 Candidatus Tiamatella sp. | reverse complement strand
GTTCCAGAGGCTAGGATCTGGATTCGTATCCTCACTACAATACTATTATGATACAGGTACCAGTAAGCCCGTCAAAATAGTATTGGCCGGCAGCAGTGTTAGTGTTGTAGATAGGCTAGCTGGGTCTCTAGGCCCTCTCTATGGGAGAGCTAGGCTCGTTCAGTTGAGGGGGTTCGGGTTCCTAGAGTCATACGTTTACCTGGAGAAAAAGCTTGACACTACGCCATTGGAAGCTTTTAGACTGTATAGTGTGCTTGGAGGGTCACCATACAACCTGTCTCTAGCCCACACCAAGGATTGGAGGATAGTAGCTAGAGAGGAGATACATAGCATATTCGGGAGGCTCTACGAGGAACCGTTACACGTGCTCAATAGTGAGACACGTGAACCCGGAGTCTACCTGGGGATACTTGAGGCAGCCTCAGGCCGCGGTTCGAGCTACTCGAAGCTCGCCTCAATAACAGGTAAAACAAGCCTCAAACGCTACATTGAAACACTAATGAGCCTCGGAGTCCTCCGTAAAACAACGCCATACGGGTATAACCCTGTGAAAACGAGGAACACTTGGTACCACGTCTCAGACCCCTACTGGGATTACTGGTTGAAAACTATCTATCCGAGGAGAATGGAGGCAGAGCTGACGGGGGAAGTACCGGTCGACGAGGAGCTAGTAGGGAAACACTTCTCAATATGGTTCGAGAGAACAGTAAGGGAACTACTCACAATAATGTATAACACCCATGTAAAGCCATGGTGGAGGAGGGATGTTGAAATAGACGCGGTAGTTAAAGGTAGAACAGGAGTCATAGCATATGAAATCAAATACAAAAAACTCACGAAGAGAGAAGTAGAGAAGATCCTGGAGACACTCAAGTTAAAAACAGTCAATATAGGCGAGCCCATAGAAAAACTAGGAGTAATCTCCCTAGACACGCCCAAACCGAGTGGAATACAGGCAGAAACATACAGTTTCGAGGAACTGGTGAGGAGAGCATTAACTATTAAACAAGTAAGGATAGAGGAAGCATAAAACATGTATTAAATACTTCATTTACCATTGTTTCTCATAGTATGTTTTATAGGGTTTGAATAGGTATAGTTATTTTTGTAGGGGGCAGAGGGATGTCTTTGACTGTGAACGAGAAGACTTTGAGGAGTATTATTAGGGAGGAGGTTAGGAAGGCTGTTCTGGAGGCTTTATTGGAAATGGTTCCCGTAGTGGATGATGTGGAGCAGGCTGAAATAGATGGGGAAGCTGGGTCTCCCGAGGAATATGAGGAGGAAGATTTTGTGGAATGGAGTGGAAGTTAAGGATCAGTAAGAAGGCTTTGAAGTTCACCGAGAATTTACCCGGATACTAGAAGAGGAGGGTTCTTACCGAGATTAATGTTTTACTGGAGAACATGAATAAAGGGTCAATTCCCGTTCACTCCATGGATATTAAACGCCTTAAAGGTAAGTGGTCCGGGTTCCTCAGGCTTAGGATCGGTGATTTAAGGATTATTTTCCTGTTGGACATTGAAAAGATGGAGGTAATCATTTACCATATCCACTATAGGGGAAGGGTGTACAAGTAATTTAGGAGTGCTGGATACACCGTTTTTTCTCAGTCCGCCTTTAGTATTTCTACTAGGCTTATTTCCATGTTGCATCTATGGATCACTATTAATGCTATTACTCCTGCTCCAGTGGAAGGGGTATGGATACTATCTCGACGGCAACAACATTTTTATGGTGGGAAACCAGTAATTAAAGGCACCAGGATTCCAGTGTATTTTATACTTGAACCCCTCTCCAACGGATGGAGCATTAAGGATATAAGAAGAGAATATCCAAACCTGACAAGAGAGGATGTTCTGGCAGCCATTGAGTATGCCGCGAAAGCATTGAGGGACGAGGTAATTGTCAAAGCCTAAGCTTCTAGCAGGTGAAAACATGCCGCGAAGCGTCATTATGGAACTCAGAAACAAAGGATACGACATTTGAGCTTATCACTTTATTCTTCCACTTATAATGAATCCTTACTATAGGATCTGTGCTTCATGTGTGATGCTATATTGTTTTGGTGATTACGCATCTTTATTAGGTATCACCGGTGATATCTGTTATCATGGGTGATATCCCTGCTATTTGATCCTCGCCCAAAGATTAGCCGAGATGAACTTTACGATAGGGACTATGAGCTGAATAAACTCCTTGAGTTTCTTGAGAACGGCTCTCCGATCATGGTTATGTATGGAGTCAGGAGGATAGGCAAGACCTCTATATTGAATGTGTTTCTTAACGAGACCAATGTCCCCCACATTTATATTGATGCTCGAGTCTTTGAAGATCAGGGCTATAATAGAGAGACTCTTTATAGAGTGCTCTCTAACGCTCTCAATAAGCTTCGAAGTAGATGGTCCTCCGTTCTCGAATACATTAAAATGTTAGAAGGTGTTGAGATTATGGGTGCCAACATAAGGTTTAACCGGAGACGAACAGGGCTCTCCATTACAGATATATTCAACACTATTAACGAGTGGGGTGTAAACCATGGCATAATTGTTATTATCTCGGTTGATGAAGCCCAACAACTAAGATACTTTAAAGGCGGAAAGGGAAGGGTAGACTTTACAAACATACTCTCCTACTGCTACGATAACCTAAGAAACCTAAAATTCATCGTAACAGGCTCAGAAATGGGGGTCCTCAGAGACTTCCTAGGCTTTGACCGGCCGGAAAGCCCTCTCTATGGAAGAGTGAGGGATGAAGTCACAATAGATAGGTTCAACCGCCAGAAATCACTAGATTTCCTGGAAAAAGGGTTTGATGAGTGCGGGTTCAAGCCAGGGAGAACCGTTCTAGAAGAGATAGTAGATGCGGTTGATGGGATACCTGGATGGCTAACATTCTCCGGCTATAAATACTGCAAAAACCGTGATCCCAGAATTATAAGAGAAATATTCGATGAAGAAAAAGCCATCGTATTGAGCGAGCTGAGAAAGCTCCCGTCAGAATACTACCGCCTTGCTCTCAAAGCGGTTTCACTCGGAAACAAGAGATGGAGGTCCATCAAGCAAGCTCTAGAAATCTGGGTTAACCATTCATTAACCAAAGCCCAAATCTCTCGAACACTTAATATACTAGTAAAACTAGGACTAATAGAGAAAAGAGAAGGAGAGTACGAAATAACAGACCCTATAGTAGCTGAGGTAGCAAAAGAGCTATGATTTATTACTATGAAATCCCTGTTCTCCTTTTTTATGAGCTAGTCTCTCGAAAATACATTTTTGAATCCTGTATCAAGACAGGCCAACCAAACCAAACTCTAACTACTCGTCCTATTCCACTGTTATTTAAGGCAATAGAAATTAAGGGCTCGGGTAGCAGCTATTCTTGTAGAGGGAGACTCTATTGAATGCTGGAGAAGAGAAGTTGTTGCATAGAGAGTTACTTGAGCTGAGGGCTATACTAGAACATATCGAGGCTTTATTGGAGGAGCGGCTTATAGGCATCGAGGAACTCCTGCCAGACGAGGTTGACGCGATCAGAGAGTACGAGGATGATAAAAGAAGGGAAAGATAGAGCTTTTGAGCCTAAATGAAGTCTTTATAAGAGAGAAATGATATGATAGAATATCAACATAACTAAGAAAACCCCAAAGCAGCTCAGAAAGCTTGCTGATTTCTTCAAAAAAGAATCCTTGAAAGCCTTAGCTATTCTGATAGAGTACAGGAGAAACTTAGGGTATAAGGGGAGTTACACATAATGGATTACTCAGGAGATATGGGAATTGCTTCGGGTTGTAGAAGTTATTGTGCCTAACGGAGTTAGGGAATCAGAGATTGCGCAATGATTTTTGAGAGAGCTCTAGAGGAGTTCGAGAGGACTCGTGATGAGGTATGGGTGGTACGTTGGTATTAGAGTATGTGAAGCGCCTCCTAGGCGCGAGGGAGAAGCCTGATCCCCATGAGCTCCTTGGTCTCCTCAGGGTTGAGGTGTTGTAGAGTAGGATCAGGGTGGTAGTGTACCCTTAGACCTGTACACGTTGCTTGAGGATGAGAAGATTAGCAGGCATCTGTGGCCTTATGTGTTGGGTTTCGCTACAAGAGATACTAAGCTGACCTACTTCACAGAAAAGGATGAACGGTGCCTTTTCTAGAAGATAGAGGGCCTGGGGACTAGGATTGGTATGGCGTTGAACGCTCAGACCCATCCACAGGAGAGGTTCCCTAGTCTGGAGGATTACGTGAAGCTCACGAAGGCAAACCAGCTCCTAGTGGAGAACCTGAAGATATGGATGCTAGCAGTCACTAGGAGGAGCACCCTCGGATTCGAGAGGAGACTCCAAGCTATGAGGCACTACGTGGTTAGCTATGGGCAGAGCATGAGGTGAATCGTTGGTGATAGTGAAGTATAGTTTCCTTGCGGGGATACTAGGCTTCCTAATAGGGTTCACACCTGTAATGCTCTACACTAATGTTCTATGGTTCAGCCTGCTCATAGGAATAGCATTAGCGGGAGTGTTCGCCTCGGTAACAGCTGGTGCAGTTTGGACGTTGTTGCCTCCGGCAATTAGGAATGTAGCTATGAGCTGGAAGACAGGTTTCCTGATAATAGGCGTGGGGAGCGATAAGAAGCTTTAGGAGCTGAAGACTGCTGTTGACTACCCCCAATTAACGACGATATAGAGGTAATCCTAGAAGAATGACTCGGGGTTCTGGAATAATGGCTGGTAGGGGCCTCCGCACAGCCCTCAAAGTAATCATAATTAGCTCCAACAGAGGTTAACTTTTCTTCTTATCATCCACATTTCCTACTTCGACATTGGTGCAACGTGGTCGCCTCCAGCAGCATGATAATAGAATGAGAGCTATTCCCACTGAGACGAGGGAGATACCCTCTGGTATGCCTCCGAACTCAGTTACAGGGTAGACGAGATTAACAACATTACTAAGCGTATCCAAGTAATATTCTGGTTTTTCCAGGTAATACCTGTGTATACACTTCTCTCCTGCGAAAATGTCAATACTTATATTCCCCTCCAAATCGCCGCTAACCATTATTGTAATGTTTGAAGCATTGGCTGTAAGAGGAATATTTATGTTCGGCAGAAGTACAGCTTCTACGGCGGCCGGATTACCGGTCCTCGACTCCTTACTTATTTTGATATAAGCATTGTAGCTTTTGTTACTTGCAATTTCTAATGTGACAGGCTCCTCTACAGCTGTAGCAGTTACGGGTTGGCTGCTTACATTGTAGACAATTCTGCCTATGGGATAGGTTTCATTGAGGACCTGAATTCTTCCTCCCTCCTTCGTATAAAGGTAGAGGGTTATATGTATAGTTGAGTTATACTCGACACGGCTAGACTTTGATTCTAAGTAAGCGTTGATATTCGCGTAATACATTGTCCTATTGCACTGCTTATCCGAAAAATTTTTCCTCAAACCTTCCAAGTTCAAGCTCTCAACATATTCGCCTGGTAACCTTAGATGCCTCGGCAAATCCCTATGTGCTATAGTATAGTTATATGTGTACCAGCCCGGAGGGATCTCCCTTGTTGTAATGGTAGGTATGTTTATAGAGCCGTAAGTTTTATATGTGGTCCTCGGAGGGTTGGATACTATAACTATGGCTCCTATAACAATAATTATGAATCCAGCTGCTACAAGTGTTTTTCGAATCACTTCGTTCAACTAACCACACCATTTCAAAGTTGTCCTCGTCAATAATTCTATTTATGGAGTATGAAACATCTCTTGGCTAAAAATTATTCACAATAATTCCCAGTAAAAAAGTTGCTTGCCCGAGCGGCCATAGAGTTATTCGCCACTGTACAGTTGTTCTTCGTTAAACACTAAGTTCATCTAAACCCATTATTTTTCTCATTAACTCCCCGGTTAAGATATTCCCTATTCCTAGGACAGTATTATATGGGGAGCCTTGTCGACGAAGACTGAGCTAGCTGTGATGCTGAAGGATATTGGTTTGAGTCATCTCGAGATAGCCAGGGAGCTCTACCCCGAGGACTATTGGAGGTACAGGGAGACCGGGGACAGGTACCTGTATAACCTCCTGAAGAAACGTGTCTGGAAGCTTCTAAGACTAGGTGTACCCAGGCAGGGCGGAGAGGTGGACTCTCTCCAGAGGTGGATCCAGTCGGCGGAATTGGAGTTCGATTACGGGGGAGGGGAGAGGGATCCTCTGAGACACAGGGAGCAGCTGGATGTTTACTCCCCGGTTAACAGGAAGCTTGGGAAGAAGGGGTTTGAGAGGCAGGTAGTCGAGTACGAGCAGTATCTAAGACAGGTCTATAACCGGATTGTGAAGCAACACGATCCCAGTGGGGTTATCTGGGGGATAGGACGAATGTCTGGAATGGTAGGGGGAAGAAGGTTAAGAGCCCGGCCCGGACATACGCTTACACGGTCCTAGTGGTCTCCGGGCTCCTCCACGGGATGCTCTTCCTCCGCCCCAAGCTTGAGAGGGAGCTTGAGCCTGACAGGGAGCATGTCGGCAGGATACTCCCAATAGTCCTAGGGAAGGTTATCTAACGCAGTGGATAACAGGGAGAAGCTTGCTTGTCCAATCCTACTATGATGCAAGCGGTTACCCAGTGACCACAGGGCAACCCAAGACACAGCAGGCTGTTCAAACAGTCCCATCTAGGCGTAGCCTTGAAGGAGACCGCTCTGGATTGGGGGACAAGACTCACAGTATGTTGACCCATGGACTATCGGGAAGAGAAAAATGGAGACAACGGGGGAAACTGTCGGAAGCCGAGGCATTGAAGGGGGTCTGTACATATTGCTGTAAAAATGCTGTACAAAACACCGTGGGAAACAGTTTTTGGATCTAAAGACAGACCGTGAAGCACGAGTACAGCAAGATCTGTTTAGGGGTCTGGTAAAGATGTTTGGAATGGTTTCAATTCCCAATAGAATGGTGGGCCCGCGGGGACTTGAACCCCGGACCTCCGCCGTGTCAGGGCGGCGTCCTAGTTTGTCTCTACGTTTCCTAAAGATCTATTTGTCTATGTGCCAATCCAATGTTTACTAAAGCCTGGAAGCCTACATAACCTATTTGAACATTCTATTTGGGTGTTTTTATTTTCCTTTTTGATAAGCTTATTTTGTTACAGTTAGAGTATTATACTCTAAGTGTATAATTGTTCTAGCGGGGTTAGTAGTGGATCCTGTCCGTTTCGTTGATAGACAAACAGAACTTGGTTTGCTTGAGGATCTTTGGAGTAAGGGTAGAGGTTTAGGAGTTGTATATGGGAGGAGGAGGATTGGTAAAACTAGGCTCCTCCTCCAGTGGATTAATGGGAAGCCCAGTGTATACTATCAAGCCGGACTGTACTCCCATGAACTCAATCTTCAGGAGCTAGCAAAGGCTTTCGAGGAATACTTGAGTCTGGAGGGGTTCTCGAAAGTAAAGTTCTCTAGCTTGGATGTTCTACTCGAGCATGCATTGCGAATGTGGAGCGATAAGCTTATCGTTGTTATTGACGAGGTTACATATTGGGCTCGATCATACCCTGGTATCGTGTCAGAGCTACAGAAATTTGTTGACCATATACTACCCAAGCATCAGGCTATTCTCGTACTTACTGGTAGTATCATTGGTGTTGTGATAAGAGACCTAGCGGGGGGTGGTTCCCCGTTATTTGGCAGGGCAAGCCTACGGGTTAGGCTGGGAGAACTCTCACCGTGGTGTCTACCGTATTTCCTGCCAAGGTACAATAGTAGCGAACTCGTTGAAACCTATTCACTGGTTGGTGGAATCCCCTACTATCTAGTAGAGTGGCCTGACAGTCTAGAGCCTCTCAAAGCTTATCTCCGCATGTTCGCTCCAGGAGGACTGTTGGAGGATGAGCCGCTTATGACTCTGCGAGAGGAAGTAAGAAATCCCTCTCCCTACTTGTCGATAATCAAAGCTGTCGCCGAGGGGAGGAGAAGCCTGGGGGAAGTAAGTAGTTACACGGGTCTACCTTTAGGGCATGTAAGCAGGTACTTGTCCAGTCTCATACAGCTAGGTTTGGTTGACTATGAGCCACTAGTACCTAGGAGGAGGAAGCGTCGGCTATTGATGATCAACGATAGGCTCTTGAAGTCGTGTTATAGTATAGTCGAACCATACCGCCACATATTATCCTCAGGGGAACCCGGAGAAATTCCTAGATCTCTGGAAGCCAAATACAAAAATGTTATTGCAGACGGCTGGGAGAGGCTGGCATCATATCATTCCCTAGCAAGCTTAGCTAAACAGGTAGGTATAACAGTTTCTGAAGCCGGTAGACTATTATTCAAAGGCGATGAAGTAGACTACGTTATTGTAGACCATGATAACCGAAGAATCCTGGCCGTAGAGGCTAAATGGAGATCCCTGACAAGTAGAGAATTACGGAACATCGCTAGAGAGGTCAAAGCCAAGGTACACAAGGTATTCCCCGGTTACGATGTGACAGTTGCTATATACACTCGAGCAGCCCACAATACCGAACATCAAGATGCAATAATAGTTAAACCAGAAGACCTCCCCTGGAAAAAAGACTGCCCCTAAGAAGCTTAAAAGAGACTCTTTAAAAACTCTTCAAATCCCTCGACAAGTCAGCTAACCCTGTCACACTACAGTAGAAGTATCCCTATCATCAAAAATGACGCTTCGAAATGTAGAGCAAAGTCTAGTGGAGTGTAGGCACGCGGGGACTTGAACCCTGGATCTCCGCCGTGCGAGAAAACAATTGTATTCATATGCTAGCATTGCCGTAAATGCATTTACTCCAAAACGGATATCAGCTAGGATATCAAATAGGATGATAAACACCGTCACATATGCATATAGTAAGTGAGTATGATCTGCTATTTGAAGAGTTTCCTATACAGTTTTTCTCGGATGGTTTCTAACGACTCGCCTATCAGTAACTTGTCGACAGCCTCGGTATCAAGTGCCACATATCTTCCCGATTTGAAGGAGGCCTGTAGTAAACCTCTATCCTCAGTCCATAAAGGGAGTTCTAGCTTTAGTGAGAGTGCTATAAACGGCGTATCCTTCGCATCAAAGGTCCTTGCAATAGAGTATGCTTCCCGTAGAGCTTCCTTATACACCTCTCTAGGGATAATTCTGATTAATGAAAAAGCTAACAGAACCTTATTCCAGAATTCTACACGAGCACTCTTCTCGAGCTTCATTGTATGCTCTCGGAACTCTATTAAAACCTCCTCAGGAGCGAATAATTCTAGGTCTCGATGCTCCGAGATAATCCTATAAACCCTGGCTCTTCTGCCAGCAACTACTATTGAGAATATAATATTACTATCAACGATAAATGCTAGATTAGACCCTTCTCCATATATTCTCTCTCTATTTTCTTCCATACCTCATCACGAGTCCTCTCGAACTCCTCTAGAGCTCTCTCAAAATCGATCTC
>WALV01000012.1 GCA_015522645.1 Candidatus Tiamatella sp. | reverse complement strand
TTTTGTATATATTGCTACGCTACAGCTTACATTGGAAGAAAACCTAGTACTCCCAAGAATAACTATTTCCATAGATTGATTAGAGATCTAAGAAAGATAAATCCTAAGCTCCCGGTAAACATGTCGACAAGCAGTGATCCTTACCCCCCAATTGAGAAGCACCTTATGATAACCCGTAGAACTCTCCAACTACTTATAGAAAAGGGATTACGCGTTCTAGTAACGACAAAGAGCGATCTTTATACACGGGATATAGATGTGATGATTAGAGGAGTAACGGCAGTTACGCCGACTATAACTACATTAAGTGATACAATAAGTGCTAAACTAGAACCCGGAGCCCCTACACCTAGAGAAAGAATAAGAGCATTAGAGAAATTATCCAAAAATAATATACCGGCAGGAGTTAGAATAGACCCTATTTTACCCTATGTCAACGATGATCCTTATGATATTGAGGAATTAATTGCCATATTGTCCCAGATAAATAATGTGGATTTCATCGTCACTTCTACTTACAAGGCCAGGCCGGATAATCTAAAACGTGTAATAGAAACTTTCCCCGAGCTAGCGGATAAATATAAACGACTTTACTTAAAAGAAGGTGAGAAAATTCACGGGTACTGGTATCTGAGTAAGGATCTTAGGCTAAAGCTACTTGCCCCAGTTTTCAATTACGCGAGAAAATATGGACTTAGATATGCTCACTGCAGAGAAGGGTTACAGGGCATAGAATATTTTAATTCACCATCATGCGATGGTACTCATCTACTGTACCCTCCATTTTATCATTCTGCATTAAGGTGAACACGATGATCATGGAGGGTTTCTATGTTGAAACGTCTAGTATAATATACGCTGTCAAGGGGGTATGTGATTACGGCGAATTTGTTCCTGTTGTACCGAAGTACCTAAAAACCGGTTGTAGAAAAGTAAAAGACGGATTTACTCATTGCTATGTGAAGTATTTACCATCAATAGGTGTGTATTCCTGCGTTATTCCAAAGGAAGAGATCTCACTAGTCTACAATCCATTCGAGTATGATAGAAACCGAATTCCAGTAGAGACCCGAGGTTTTATTGTTTTTTTGGAGAGGAACATCAGTAATGCAGAGATAGGTCTTTCAGGGTCATATCTTCTAGGATGCCCTAAGGAAGAAAGCGATATCGACGTAATTATTTACGGCGAACTCCCACGTGACGAATACATGATGTTACGTAAACTGCTAGGTAGCCGAAACCAGTGCGGTGACTATTTGATAGAGAAGAATTACATGGAAAAAATATCAACAGAGAATAGTATTAATCTCAATGATTATAAGGAAATTTTTAAAAGCAAAGTTCTAGAAGGATGTTTTAAAGGTAAATTATATTCTATAAGGCTTATAGAAAAAAACATTGCAAACACAATTTGCCGGAATTTTTATTTTCACACGGGCCATGCTATTGTTAGTGGACGATTAATCCATGAAATACCATATACTACCCCCGCTATCTACGTCATACGGAATTCATATTCGGGTTACTCATATAACGTTATGACTTGGAGGATTAGATATACCGAACTGCCTGAGGGATTCTATGTAATAGAAGGTGAAACATTTGTTGATAGTGCCGGAGAATCTTGGATTATACCAGATCATGGGGGGAGAATCAGAAAACTATAGAATATTTCATGGAAGCCTGGTTCTCGACAAGAACAGTAGCATATATAGCGTCATTGGAATCCCTCCTTTGCCAGGTACAATTATCGCGTTTAAGAAGTATCAACTATGTAATAACGATGAAAGCATTTGGGCTAGGTATAATAGAAGATATTGTAGACTCGTACATGATTACACACAGTACTCCATTCTAACTCACACCTCGACAATGCTGGATCCGCGATTCTATACAGAAGTACCAGTTATTTCAACAATAGATGCTAGAAGGATGCTGGATCCCTTCCGAAAACTAAAGAAGATAATGGTTCACCCGGAAGATTCATTGCATTTTAAAATAATAGATTTTCTGAATAAAACAAAACGAGAAACAGGCATTGAACTGGAATTCTGGGGGGTCACCGGTAGCATTCTTGCAGATATACATAATCCAGATATATCGGATATTGATCTAATTCTTTTCGGTGAAGAAAATTCTGAAATAATATTTGAATATCTAAAAAGACGAAGGTTTAGAAGGATAATTAACTGGGAAAACCTTCAATCTCGATACGAGATAGATCCAAAATTATTGAAACTACTGTCTGAAGGGAGAAGTAGATTTATGTGGAAGGATTCCAAGTTTAGTATAACCTTCATAGAAGGAAACATTTACAGACCCAAGTATTGTAGGACGCTTCAAGGATTCCTATCTTGGGATAACTTGATCCTGAAAGAATTAAGGCGTTTCCGCAGTACCATTAAAATAGACTCTACTAATGGGGCTTTAACATACCCTCCATGCATCGATGCAAACGATTATTTACTACTCTCTTTCGATCACATATTGGCTCCAATATTATATGGCTCTAAATGTTTGAGGGTGGATGCTCTCGTTGGAAGAACTATTGATGACATTGAAATAGTTTTCTTAGGTGTAAAGGAAAACAGGTTAACTAGGATTAAAACATGTTAGGATTCTAGTATAGTCTCCGCTTCTTTTATCAATTCCTTCCTCGCTTCCTCGTCGTCTAATGCAAGGTACCTGATAAGGATTGACAATATTTTATAAATTCTCGTAATCTCGTTACCTTGCAGTCTAACTTTATCTTCGACTTCCTTCATCTTAACGTTAAGTGAATCTATCAATAGTTCAACTATCGCGATTATTTCATCAAGTTCCCCGTGATCGTGATGGTGGTGATGTTCACCTCCCTCTCTTTCCTCTATCTCCTGAACAACCCTTTCAATATCCTTTTGTTTCTTGGGCAGAGTCATCCTCTTCTTTTTCTTGGAGGCCTTATCTTCATCAGTCAAAACAGTCACCCTAACCAATCCATGATGGTAAAGGGTAATAAAGAACTATCGTATAAGTCCTAAGAATGCTAAGTCAATACTATGTGTTTAATACGTCTTTCGCGGATAATGTTAGTATCGCTTATAATTATTTGGTTGTTAATGACTTAAAATGGTGCGTGAGTAGTGGATGGGGGCCTTGATCTAATTAAGATTGAAGGATTAGCGATGAGCGGATTTGTAAAGGACGTCAGATTGACGAGCTGTAGCGATGGAAGGGCTAAACTAGTGGTTTTAACGGTTGATGGGAAAAGAATGGAGACTGCTTGTATAGAGAAAGACGCAGCGAGAAGGAATTATGGTGTCATTAGACTCTATCTTAAATGGTCTAAGCATATAAACATAGACTAGGATCGGACGTCATCTAGGAATGATGACTGGTATTACCGTTGACGCATTAAAAGCGGATGATAAAGGCCCAGTTCTGACCGTAACTAGACCCGGTGATTAATGTGCCTGAAACGAACAAGTTGGTTAAAAGAATAGTTTCGAGTTTAACTGGTGATCTTGAAGCTTTTGTCTTCCATGAGGACCTGGTTAACCCAGATGATGTCAGTTTATTCATAAGAAGGTATGGTTTAGGAGACATTTTAATATTAGAGAACATTGGAAAAGGGATATATGTACTATTATTCAACGAGAGGAAGATAGAAAGCGAGTGTTTGTATAGTAATTGCGGCACTCTCAAGTCCAAGGAACGGGATATATGTGTAGCAAAATGTAAAAGAAAAGGGATAAATACGATAAAAACAAAATTATTAAAAATGTTAGAGTAAGAAAAAATATTTATAGGTGAGGATCTTTGACGCTCCCTGAAAGTTTGAGAACACCAGCAGGCAGAAGACTGGATTTCAAAATGCTAATGGAGTTTTGTTATAACCTGACTGAAACTGATGTCATGATCCTTGAGTGGATGTTAGAGGAAGGAAAAGGAAGGGAGTATTCTGTGGATGATATAAAGGACGTATTTAATCTAAGTAGAGCGACTGTTAACAGGGTTTTGTCAAAGCTAGCTGACATGGAGTTAATAGATAAAAAGAAAAAGAAGAGAAACGGGACAGGTAGACCACGATATGTCTACTCCATCGATCCTGATAAAATGTATGAGAAACTGGTAGGAGACATAACAAGCTGTTCTGCAGAGATAGAACACTATGTCAAAAAACTACTAGGAAAGTAGAAACAAATTACTCTACCTTTATATCAATGCCTTCATCCCTTTCCCTACCTTCCTTAGCCTTTAATCTGACCTCCAAGACACCATTCTTATAGGACGCCTTAGCCTTCTCGGGTATAACCTCTTTAGGTAGGTCTATGGCCTTATAGTATTTCCGGTCCTTGCTTTTTGCTTTGATTATAAGCTGGTTCGGTTTCACTTTAAGTTCTATATCCTCTTTCGAAACACCGGGAACCTCGGCTACGACGATAATTTCCCCATTATCCTCGAATACATCCACTAAAGGCTCGATTTCATTGGTAACTACAGGTTTATCTCCTTCTCTCTTCACATTACCGAATTCCTCTACTCTGGGAACTCCATCAGGGCCTATTGTTACTCTGACACCGTAGACATAGGGTCCTTTTATGTAGCCTCTTTTAGCCA
>WALV01000011.1 GCA_015522645.1 Candidatus Tiamatella sp. | reverse complement strand
TTCTTATCCCCTCCTATCTCGGTTAGAACGGAGTCCACTAGTATTTCTACGTTGTCCTTTGTCATGACTCTCTCAACGAAATAGGGCTTAGCCCTGAAATGTTTCCTTCTATGAACCAGGTAGACTTTCTTAGCATAACCAGACAAAATGAGAGTCCCTTCAAATGCAGCATCACCTCCTCCAACCACCACTACACTATCTTTTCCAGCATAGAAAGGTGCGTCACAGACGCTGCAATAGCTCACCCCCCTTCCTGAGAACTCTTTCTCCCCAGGTATACCAAGCTTTCTTCTCTTTGTTCCTATAGCTATTATAATGGATTTCGCGTACATCTCTAATCCTCTTTTAGTCAGTATCCTATACACCTGACTATCAGTGGTTCTCTTAAAGCTTTCCACTGAATCACCCCAATAAGTCATAACACCGAAGTCTTCTGAGTGTTTCTTGAATCTGTTTACTAGGTCTGAAGCTTTTATCTTACGGCATGCTGGATAATCGTCGACATAGTCAGTGAGAGTTAGTTGTCCCCCTATGAGTTTGGCTAGCACAAGAGTGTTTAAAAGAAACCTCTTTGCATAAACTGCAGCAGAATACCCTGCTGGCCCCCCGCCAATGATGACTATATCAAAAGTCTTTCCCTTCAACTGTTTGGGAGACAACCAACCCATTCTAGTCAACGCTATTCACCTCAACGTTTTCTACAGTCAGTACTTAAAGGTCTAATCATCGTTGCCTCATGGAGTACAGCCTTCCTCATTCCTCCTAAACTATCTTTCAAGTGAACTATTATTATTTTCTTGTATATAGAACACCTTGTTCTCGGGAGAACCGGATGAAGGTAGAGTGTAAGGGGAGAAGAGTCAAATTTGTTGCAGAAACTACAGTGCTACCTAATGGAAACACTATTCTAGTTGATAGAGTACTTTTCCCAGAGAGTGCTGCAATTCTTCCAGTATTCAGTGATAGAAGAGTATTTCTGCTAAGACAGTACAGGCCGTCAATAGGGAGATGGATTATTGAAGCACCGGCTGGGGTTGTTGATGAAGGAGAAACACCTGAGGAAGCTGCCCGCAGGGAATTAGAGGAAGAAGCTGGACTTATTGCAGACAAATTGATTAAAATAGGATATGGCTATATATCGCCTGGTTATTCTACTGAATTATTGCATCTCTTTCTGGCTACAGATCCCAGTAGAGGTCAACAACATCTGGAAAAGCATGAGGTCATAGAAGTTAGGGAATACACTTTAGAAGAGGCTTATGATATGATAAAGAATGGAGGCATTGTAGATATTAAGACGATAACTTTAGTCTTAGGAGCTATTCAATTACTATCTAAGTGATACCTAGTTTTCTACAGTGGTTATTGCCATATTCAGATATCATTGCAATGAAAACCTTTTCAGGTGGCTCTGTCTTTATTATAATCTTATCACCCTTATTAACAATTGATATATACCCGGAGTTTCTAAGCTTCTTTAACACATTCTTCCCTACTCTAGGAGTTATGCATAATCTCCCTTTGAGAAGATTCAGTGCTTCGCCATATTCGATTATACCCCCCGCTGTTGCAAGCAGATAATATGCCAGCATTTCTCTTTTCCTTAGATACCGCATGATTATTCACCCATTAAATCGGGGTGTCGGATAGGTCGGTTCTCACCATCCAGTTAAGTATATGTAGGGTAGCTTCCTCATCCACCCCATATACTCATCATTACTACTGTGAAACTATAAGCCTGTATTGACTACACCTAGCCTCGAGTGATAAAAGTGCCATCAGCTTATACATTTCTTCCGAACCTGGTGAAACATGGATAGCATTGTCTAGGCCAAAGTATACTGCTGGATATCTTAACTCGCTATCACTCATGATCCACTCAACATTACCGTTAATATTCTTGCTCGATGCAGCAACTAAATTCCTCGTTTTTAATCCATTAAATACCCTAGGATAGATCATCTTAGTAGTTAACGAAACTAGCATGATATCCTTTACCTGGATAACATCGTTCTGCTCGTCCATTTTAACTCCCAGGAACTGATAGGGTGTAATAGTACATGTGTTTATCCACTCGTTTTTAACAGGTTCAACCATCTCGATATGACTTGCGCTTGATAAACAATTAGCACTTGGTAACACGATAGAACCTGTTCCTATTACTATATTACTCTTATAATTATTGCTCTCAACTGGAACAATCCCAGGTTCTATCACTACATGTATATTATCACATTTCTTTACTTGGTCAACAAGTTTTTGAAGAACACTAGCATTTAGTTCTAATATAACCTCTATTGGTACCACATAATTAGTTGGCTTCAACATCAAGATAACAGCACACCATTATTAAAATACAGTTTATTAGTCATTCCTCGGTTGTTTGAAGAGGTATTTAAATTTCAACAGGTAGAAACGTCCCTGGGCCGATGAAGATACTTGTAAGGAAGTAACCTGGCAATCGGTGACTGCTAACCAGGCTTCTCGAGGCCCCCTTGACTATTGACTGTGTTATTAAAAAGTAATTAGAAAACAATTTTAATAACTTAAAACAGCCGTAGGTTCATGGGGATGAGTTTTGAAGCTCTTCGAATTCGAGGCGAAAGATATCCTGAGGAAATATGGGGTAAAAGTACCCCAATCCGTCTTATTAGAAAAAGGCGAGCAAAAGCCTGTTGAGAAAATTAAGCAGGCAGGACTAGAACCTCCTATTGTTGTAAAATCACAAGTTCTAGTGGCTGGAAGAGGAAAAGCTGGTGGAATAAAAATAGCTAAGACATGGGAAGAAGCTGAGAAACTGATAGAAGAATTGTTCGAGAAGCCGATTAAAGGATTAAAGCCCAGGTACCTGCTGATCGAAGAAGCGATTCCTCATGAAAAAGAGCTATATGCTTCTATTATAATTGACAGGAGTGAGAGAAAACCGGTTATTCTAGCGTCTCAATATGGTGGAATGGATATTGAGCAGATAGCAAAAGAGGAGCCTGAAAGCATTGTAAGAATGTATGTGGATCCCTTCCTCGGCTTAAAGTCTTATCAAGCGAGGAAAATTGGTAAATCTATAGGTTTGACAGGTAAGGTCCTAAACTCGTTTGCATCATTCCTTATAGGCTTGTACAATGTTTTCATGGACTACGATGCCGATTTAGCGGAATCAAACCCGTTAGGCGTTACAGGGGACAGTGTTATTCCACTAGACGCTAGGCTGATAATAGACGATAATAGTATATATAAGCACTCTGATATAAGTGAGAGAAACCTCGAAGATACTGGCGAGTATACCGAGTGGGAAATAAAGGCAAGGGAAATGAATCTTGCTTTCGTGGAACTAGACGGTGACGTAGGGATCATTGGGAACGGTGCAGGATTAACAATGACTACCATGGATCTTGTATACCTTTATGGGGGGAAACCAGCTAACTTCTTGGACATAGGGGGAGGAGCGGGCAAAGAGTTAGTCAAAACAGCTGTCAAATTCTTGATAGATCTCCCGAAGACGAAGAAGATTTTCATGAATATCTTTGGAGGAATTACACGTTGCGATGAAGTAGCTAAAGGTATAATAGCGGCTCTAGAAGAGCTAGGGGGGTCCTCTAAACCTTTAGTTATAAGATTGTCAGGTACCAACGAGGAGGAAGGTAGGAAAATCCTACAGGAAAATGGAATCGATGCTTACACCGACCCGATAGAGGCGGTTCAAAAAGTAGTTTCCCTTTAAGGAGGTGTGAATAGATATGGCTATAATAGTAGACGAGAAAACTCGGCTTATAGTCCAAGGTATAACAGGGAAAGAGGGGAGGTTCCATACAAAGCTAATGCTTGACTATGGAACAAAGATAGTAGCGGGAGTAACTCCCGGTAAGGGAGGAATGGATGTTTACGGTGTACCTGTATATGACAGTGTTGAAGAAGCGAAAAAAGCGCATCCGGAAGCAAATACTTCTATAATCTTCGTCCCAGCTAAATTCTCTGCAGATGCGGTGTACGAAGCAATTGACGCTGGAATAAAGACCATTGTAGTAATAACGGAGCATATACCAGTACATGACGCGATGAAATTCGTTGATTACGGGAGAAGCAAGGGAGTCACTATAATAGGGCCTAACTGTCCGGGCGTGATAACGCCTGGAAAAGCAAAAGTCGGCATAATGCCTGGTCATGTATTCACTCCTGGCAATGTCGGCTTGATTTCAAGGAGCGGAACCCTTACATATGAAATAGCGTATGCAATGACGAAAGCAGGGATCGGGCAAACAACAGCAGTAGGTATAGGAGGAGACCCTGTCATAGGAACATCGTTCATTGAGGCATTACTAATGTTTGAAAATGACCCTGATACAGATGCGATAGTAATGGTTGGTGAAATAGGGGGAGACATGGAGGAGAGAGCTGCAAAAATGATCGATGAGGGGAAAATAACAAAACCTGCTGTGGCGTTCATAGCTGGTAGAACAGCTCCTCCAGGCAAGAGGATGGGTCATGCTGGTGCAATAATAATGATGGGCACTGGAACAGCTGAGGGTAAGATAAAGGCGTTGGAAAGTGTTGGAGTGAAGGTAGCTAGAACACCTATGGAGATACCTGATTTATTGAAACAGGTTTTGAGAAAATAGGGATCTAAATCTCTCTCCTTCTCTTTCTTGCCTGGTACTCTTCACTAGTACCCTTCAATATAATATCGTATAATATAGCGCTTTTACCTGGTTTAGGCCGGACAAGCCTGCCAAGTCTTTGTACAAACTGCCTAGAGGATGAAGTACCGCTAGCCAGAATTCCTACATTGACATCGGGAATATCAAGCCCTTCGTCTCCTAATGTTGTAACTACTAATACTCCACTATCCATAGTCCTGAACTTATCCAGTATAGCCTTCCTAGTTCTCACGTCAAGATCTCCGTGAAGAAGTAAAGCATTGGTGCGTTCAGCTATTTTTTCAGCCTGGGTTTTATACTGGGTAAATACCAGGATTTTTGATCCCTTCCTCAGCTCGTCATCGATGATTCTCTCAATAGATTTTATTTTACCTTCGGACATAGCCAGAATACTCTTAATCTTGGCATTTATACGGACAGCTTGTATGGCATGCGGGTCTCCTTTTTGAGCCAGCCTTAAAATCTCCTCGAATCTTCTTCCGAGACTGTGACGTCTATACTCCTTCCTAAGCATATCATACGTCTTTTTCTCCGTAGGAGTTAGCTGTGCATAGACTGCCCTAACAACGAATGGAGCTAGATACCCTTCTTGAACTAGCTCCGACGCTCTCTTTGAATACACGACGCCGCCCATTAAAGGGAAAATTTCCTCGTGTTTTCCATCCTCTCTAGCAACTGTCGCTGATAACCCCATTCTGTAAATAGCTGAAGACCCCATAGCTATAGCTCTAAACTTGTCTGCAGGCAGGTGGTGAGCTTCATCCACGACGAGAAAGTCAAACCTAGTCGAGAAGATGTTTATTTTCTTAAAGGCTGTTTGATATGTTGTTACTGTTATAGGACGAAGGTTTTTCTCATCACTGTAGTAAGACCCAACCAGTTCTCCAGCATCCGTGAATTCCTTGATTTTATCTATCCATTGCATTAGTTGATCCTTTGTAAAAACGACAATTAGAGAATATGCCTCTGCTACTGTTATTGCTGCTATTGCTATGACCGTTTTACCGGATCCTGTCGGAAGAGCTATAATGCCTCTTTTGTTGTTTTCTATCCATTTATCTAAAGCCTCTTTTTGATAACTCCTAAGCTCTCCCGTAAAACTAATCAGTCGAGGGAGCTTTTTAGGTGATAAGACGTTGTCTTTATCTATTATTTTAAATCCGTAATGCTCTAGTTCAGATATAACGTTATATATCATGTAGGGTTTCACTTTGTACCCTTTTCCCTTCCGGTACGTTATACGCTGGGAGAATTTGTATAGATAGGGCTTCAGATACTCTTTCGAGGCCACTATGAATAAATTGTTAATGGGATCATATTCCACGACAACAGTATTTTCATATTCACTTAGCTCTTCTATTCTTCTCTCGAGTAAAGAGTCTATCTCAGCATTATATTCCTTCAGCTTTGCTAATATGTCCCGGTATGTATACCTGTTGCTTCTCATTTTTTCGTAGTTAATGCGGAATACCTTGCAGCCCTCTCGGTATCCTAGGTAGTCACTGAATTCCAGTAACTCCTTGAATTCACTATCCGACAACCATTTCCGTATTTTAAATGTATCCATTAAAGTTCATCTACCTCTATAAATGCATGATCCTTTAAGCTAACGAGTTGATCAGGGCTAATACCCAGTTTATCCGAGATTAATTCTAGAATCCTCCTTACCTCACTTACATATTTTACATTGAATATTATATAGGCACATCCTTTGTGGTATTGAAGCTCATCTGCTTTAGATATGATAAACAGTATTTCATCTGTTACCTTGGTATGTTCAGAGCAGTTAACAAGGAATAGTTTAACCGGGAGAAAGCAACCTTCATCGTAGCTTGTTTCTAGTATGATGTTAAAGTCTCCTGTAGTTGCTATAAGGAAATCGATAAATGCGGGATTAACTGCTTGTATTTCACTATCCAAGACCTCCCAGTCATATTTGAACTCGCTGTTTATACATTGGGGTCGCAGCGTGGGTTCGCCTCCTCATATATCAGATCTTAAAACCTCGCTCATCCCCCTAGGGTAAGTTTTTAAATAAACATTTAAAGTTATATCATTTGAGTTCGAAGGGTAAAATACTATGTACTCTACTAATGTTAATAAAAGAGAGAAATATAAGAGACGGCTGGAAGCTGGTCTAGTCCTTTATGCATTAAGAAAGCGGTTGAAACTAAAAGAATTAGAGAGGAAAACAGGAATACCCTTGAGCCTTATTTCTAGGTATTCCACAGGAGATATATTACCTGGAGAAAGGCATGTGGAAGCGATTGAAAAACTCCTGCTCGACGAGGAGATTATCGGCAATATTCTCTCTAGCTATATAGATGTGAGGGGTAAACTAGCTATAGTCCATCGCCTGGCATCGGATCCTTTGACCCTGTGGCTTGCAGCTAAAACTATCTCCTATAGGTTGAAGTATCATGGACTTGATTTCAATATCATACTTACACCTGAAGTCGGGGGTATACCAATTGGTGTTTCCCTATCACAGCTCAGAGAGATAAGGTTAGTTATCGCGAGAAGAAAAAGGTATTTGAATTGGAGGAAAGCTGTTGCCGGAGTCGGAGGTTCGGCTGAGCATGTAAAGGTATACTATATAGATATGGCTGACCTTGACGGTGACGATGCAAAAATCCTATTACTAGATGATATTGTTGTTGAGGGAGATACTATGGAGTCATTAGTCGACCTGGTATCTAATGCAGGTCGAGAGATCTGCTGTATGTATAGCGTGTATGGTATAGGTGAGAAATGGAAAAGCAGGTTCCCAGAACTAGAGGTATTGACTGGCATTGAAAACTAATACCCAAGCCCCCTCAACGCTCATCTTGTTCAAGCGATCATCAGCTATTTCATAGCTTGCACCCTAAGTCATCGGGGGCATCAGATAATAGTAGTGTTCATCAGGAAATTAAAATCAGTACTCGGCAAAATCATCACCGCCCCTTTTATGATATTCGATAGTTCGTAAGGTAATCAATATTACATTATTATATAGGCTAATTAACAATCCTGTTGAACCGGTGAAGGGAATGTCTCTGGATAACTATAAAGAGACAGCTAAAAGAATGAAGCAGATACAGGAGGAACAAAAAATAGTTGTTCAGAAAATGAAGCAAATTAAGTATAAAATCGCCGTGCTGAGTGGTAAAGGCGGTGTGGGAAAATCCTTCGTTACTGCAAGCCTTGCCGCTGCACTTGCATCCCAAGGAGTTAAAGTAGCTGTCTTCGATGCTGATGTTCATGGTCCCTCCATTCCAACAATGCTAGGACTTAAAGAAGGAATAGGATTAACTGCAGATGAAAACGGTATTCACCCTGCAGTGGGTGCGTTAGGTATTAAAGTAGTCTCTATAGGCTTGCTAATACCAAGCGACAGCACGCCCGTTATTTGGAGAGGGCCTCTAAAAACCGGGGCAATAAGGCAGTTATTAGCACAAGTCAACTGGGGAGACATAGATTACATGTTGATAGACTTACCCCCTGGAACAGGGGATGAACAGCTGACAATAGCTCAACTCATACCTAGCTTGTCTGGAACTGTAATCGTAACAATCCCCTCTGATGTTTCCAGGGTAGTTGTGAAGAAAGCCATAGCATTCACTAACAGATTGAACATTCCAGTTATCGGTATAATAGAGAATATGACCTACTTTGAGTGCCCGGACGGGACGAAGCATTATATCTTCGGCAAAGGAGCAGCTGAATCCCTTGCAAAAGAGTTCAATATTACATACTTAGGCGGGATACCTATAGAACCTAAAATAAGGGAGAGCAATGATAAAGGTAAAGTTTTCTTCTTAGAGTATCCTGACTCTCCAGCGACAATGGCTTTCCTGGAGATTGCTGGGAAGATTAGAGGGTCTGTTGAGGGAAAACAATAAAAATGATCATACTATGCCTAGCCTTGAAGCTAGCTCGGATGCATCGAATTCCGGTGAAAGCTTTATATATGCCTTCTTTTCTCCTTTTGCAGTTATCAATATTCTAACTTTCGCTACTTTTACTTGGTAAAGCTTTTCGACTGCATGTTTTACTTCACTCCTAGTCGCGTTTCTGGATATTATTAATGTAATGGTATTTTCTTTCTCTATAAGATTAGAGGCCTTCTCAGTACTGACTGGTGCAACAATTATCTTGAGAGGGTCCTTCACTTTATATTACACCTCCAAATCTATGAGCTAACTGCTTTAACGCAGATTCTGATGTCACAGTCAACCTACCTGGTACAGCTCCCGGAGCTAACTGTAATACGTTAACAGTCCATCCAGTCGAAACGTCTACTCCAGGTAAATTCCTAGTGGCTTTCGCTAAAGGCTTACTTGCATTTGAGACTATTAATAAAACGCTTTTCCTTTCCTTGTACTTCCTACCTCGTCTCTTGCCTTTTCCAGCCCTGATTCTTATACTATTATAAGATCTTACTATATCCTCGTAAACACCTATTTTCTTGAACAGCTCCACAGAATCTTTCACTTTAACTATTTCATCCTCCAGAGAGGCTGGTATAATAATTGGAAGACTTCCAGGTTTGAATACATGCCCCCGGCTTCGAACCATTGAAGGTACTGCAGTGGCAGATAACGCGCTAAGTGTGCCTAGAACACGCTCTTTCTTATTGACTCTTTCCTTTATTACCTTCTCAACTCTAGGTGGATGAGCTAGGTGACCTCCAACAGTCATATTTACGAATGCAGCTCTTGAAGTTCCCTTGATTCTGGGTACCCTTGAAACACCGTGGTGGGCACCCCAGCTTTCCGCCGTAGTTCTTTTACCTGCTAAGGGATCTCTTCCTTTTGGTTGCAATCCCGCAGTGAACTCTGCATAATATACTCTCTTAATAAGATCTTTTCTCACTGGGAACCCAAAAAACGCTGGTAGCTTATACTCTTTTAGTTCACCGTTCTCCGCATTGTAGAGAACCCCTGTCAAACCCGTGTATGCATATGCAGAAAGCCCTGTTTTAAACTCCACTATTAATACACCTCCATTACTTCAGTTCCCCTGCTTAGACGAGACACTTAAGTATGTTATCACAGGCTTTATATCGTCGAGTTTGCTTATCCACATAGGCGGCCTCACAGGATATCTTAATATTACTGGTCTCTTAACACTACCTGGTATCGTTCCTTGAAGAGCAATAAAATCTGTTTTAATTATTCCGTAGTTAAGGAATCCACCACTAGGCGTTACTTCAAGACCGTTCTCTCCGATCATTAGGATTCTCTTGTTATACTCTGTTCTTCTATGGAAGCCCAATTGACCTGCCTGTGGAGTTTCACTCCATGTGCCTCTTCCATGGCTTCTTGATCCAGATTTTCTACTTCCTTTCCTGTGTTTATGCCATCTAGGCAGCTCCTTGACACCAAACCTTTTTATCATACCCTGGAATCCCCTCCCTTTAGTAACAGCAATGACGTCAATGAAGCTGCCTACGGTGAATACGTCTGACACTCTTACTTCCTTACCGATAATACTTTTTGTATAATCAAGTATACTTGAGATGTCCTTTCCTCCTATCTTAAGTTCGACCAAGTCTGGCTTCTTCTTTTCTAGCCCTCCAGCAAGTCTTGGTTGCGACGCCATTATGACTCTTATCTCAGCTTTAGCTCTACTATTAATCTCGTCTTCAATACGCTTTACTTTCTTGTCAAAGTCGAAAGATCCAAGTGTTTTGATTTTCCTATGAAGCTCCAATCCCTCGGGAGGAGTTATCCAGGCTTCGCCTACGGTTTTTAAACCAACATTAGGATCGAAGACATATGCTCTAACAGCTAGAGGAATCATAGGAGGGGTTTCTACTATTGAAACCGGTGTGAATACTTCCATACCATGAGTAGGCGAGCCTTTTCTCTGGTCAATAATGAAAGCATGAGTCATGCCTGCTTTATAGCCAAGGAACCCTAGTATAGTTGGTTTATTGAATTCTAGTTCAGGCCAACTCTTTACTCTCGGTATTATGCTTGAAGCTCTTTTACGCGGTCTTACTCCTAAGCTCCCTCTTCTAGGAGCATGGTGTTTACGTGCGCCCATTATCAGCAGCCTCCTCTAATTCTGTTACACACTCTTTACACTCCTCAAAAACCATACAGTCTATATTAGGGTTAAAAACTATTCTATTGGACATCGCATAATTGGCTGCCTTCAGCTATCTTCAAGAGCTTCCGGCCAATTCTTCTTAGGAACAATTTTGGATAGAAATTGAAAAGAATGGTATCAATCAATGAGAAATCCACTTTAGCACCAGCTGCACGTGGATGGCCTCCCCCACCTAGAACCAAAGCTATCTTCTGTACATCAATCTTCGTACTTCTTAAGGAAAGCGAACCATTACCTTTAACTATGCAAGCTACGTCAACATCAAACCTTGAAAGAATATATGAGCCAACGAAACTATTGGTAGGTGGCCCACGTGTTTTGATTATTAGGCCAACACAACATTTTTCCCCACATATCCTAACCAATCCTTTATCTATATTTGAGTAGTTTTTCAGCTCGAGGTTCACATATTCCTCCAGCAGTTCCTCCAATTCATCATCCCAGAGCTTTTGACCAGTGAATTTCTGTAGAACAAGATTCCTACGCTTTTCGCCTTGACTACCATTTAATGTAACTATTCTGAACAGTTTAGGTGCCAAATAGTGATCCCATTTCCAAAGATCGGCAGCACAAACCGCGTGGACTAGTTCCTTTACTATCTTCTCAATATTCTCATTAACCCTTACCTTCAGCTTAGCATATTCAGCGACAACCCCTGCTGCACACGTTGATGTGTCTACATGAAGATCCACATTCATCTCTGTAAACTCGTTAATCCATTCATCTGTCCATCTATGATGGTCATACCATTCGATTGTAACATTTTTTTCCAGGACCGCTTTGAGAACTTTTTTTAATTCACAGTATACTCTTGGGTTTATTCCTATGTCAGAAACCATTATTTTATCTTGTTTCTCAAAATAGGGTAGGTAATCGAGGATTTTTTGGTGAATATTATAGGGTTCGACATAAACTATTGAGACATTTGGGTCTCTAAGGTTCTTGCCTTTAAGAAGCAAGTAAACAGCTGCACTTCCTACCCCATCTAGGTCGGTGTGAGTGAATATGTACATCATTTTGGACTAGCATCCTCTCATTTCTTCTGTGATTGTAGTCATTTTCCTCTCTATATAGGGCTTTACCTGGCTATATGTTTCGTCAAGGCTTTGTGGTATAACTTTTACTCCTCCTATGACCGGCATGAAATTGGAGTCACCAACCCACCTTGGGACTATGTGTACGTGAACGTGTTCATATATTCCTGCACCAGCTGCTCTTCCTATATTAACACCTATATTAAACCCGTCTGGACGAATTGCCTCACGCAATCCCTCAACTGCGTGTTTTATTGTCAATGAAAGTTCAAGTAGCTCGCAGGGATCCAAGTTCTCTATGCTAGGAATGTGTCTATACGGGACGATCATAAGGTGACCGGTGTTGTATGGGTATTTATTCATTATTATGTAAACCCGTTTTCCCCTGTGCAGGATTAAATTCCTCTTATCATCCGCTTCCTTAGCAACCCTACATAGTATGCATTCATTCTGCTGGTCTTGTTCCTCCTTTTCAACTGTATCTTTTATATACTTCATTCTCCAAGGAGCCCAAAGTATTTCCTTTTTCTCAGACACCGAAACCACCAAATAGGACTTGCAGTGGTATATCACTGATTATTATGCTTAACAAGTAACCGATTAAAATGAATACCACGAAAGGAATACCGGGGGTAACCCAAATAATGCTGCCTTCATTTATTATTTTTCTACTCAAAAGATCGCTGATTCTTTTTCTATGATCATCAGGCTCCTCTTCTACCTGGAATGAATACCGAGTGACTAATTCTCCATTTACGTATGTTGTAAGTGGAAACCAGTACCCGTCCTCTGTAACATATTCCTTCACTTTTTTAGGTATACCTAAAAAGCATAGGATAAGTCCCTTATCTTGCTTACGGATAATTCTTCTTCTTTCCGGTGATACAAGGTTAAAGAAGCAAAAGTATATGGGGATGAATGTGGAAGCTATAGCTGCATATACAACGGTCATGAACGTTGGTGGAATTATTTCGGAGGAATTCAGTGACATTGGTACAGAGACTGTTATAAAAATTATAGCATAAAGATCCGCGCCGCCCATATAACCGAGCATATAGAATAGCCCCACTAATCCTATGGCAAATAATGAAAATATTATGTATGCTTCTATGTTAAGCTTGATGAACCCCGACTTATACATGGATAGAGACAGGAGTGCTCCTAATATACTGGTATAAACCCAGTAAGCAGGTTCTATTTCTCTTTTACGGTAATCCCAGTAGGAAGCAATTAATAAAACAAATAATACATAAAGATCTCGCACTACTAAACCATAACCCATCATAGGTGATTCAGCCCTTTGACATATAACCCAAACAAGTGTAAAGAAGTGTGCAGATATATATGTAGATTAAATTCTCACAAAAATACTATTCAACAAAATTACCGGACGCGTAACATAAAACTCCTGGAGAAGAAACTGGTACCTAACACCGTTATAGTGAACAGTGATCAATTGTTTTACTGGGTCGTCAGGGATAAATGGATGAAAAGTCTATTGCGTCACCTATGGTAAATACAATGTGAGGTAAAGGGCAGTACAGATTTTTGATCATATGAGTGGAATGAATATAACTTTGATAAAAGCATTCGGAGCAGTAGACGATTCTATAGTATGGGAGAATATATGGAAGGGGACCAGATATTCTCTTTTATAATGAGGAGGATCTGCTGGACTAATGCTCCAGTTAGACTAATCAGGGTCTCTGATCCCCCATTCGGTTATCGCGAACACCGTCTCTCCTTCAGGAAGGTGAGGAGCATCTACTATCCTCGCTATTCTTTTATTGCCTCTGCTCCGCTTAAGTTGCACTCTGACCCCTGGTGCATGATACATTACGTGACCTCCAACTGCCTGTGTAGGATCTCCATAGAAAACATCCGGTCTAGACATTACTTGGTTGGTTATAACAACAGCAATATTATAGACTTCAGCGAGTCTTACTAGTTGATGGAGATGTTTATTCAGTTTTTGCTGTCTTGCAGCAAGATTTTCCCTACCAGGATACTCAGCTCTAAAATGGCTTGTAACAGAGTCTACTATTACTAGCCTTATATATTCTTCGTTTACGAACTCAAATAATTTACCGACAACCTCCATCTGGTGGTTGCTATTTATGGCTCTTATCCAGTAAATGTTACTCATAATCTCGTCAGGATCAAGTCCTAATCCCTTTGCCATTGCTTCTATCCTTTCCCACCTGAACGTACCCTCAGTATCTATGTAGACGGCTTTACCTCTTAATCCCCCCTTGTCTTCAGGTAATTGAACATTGACGGAAAGCTGGTGGCATATCTGAGTTTTACCGCTGCCGTATTCACCGAAAACTTCTGTAAGCATTCTAGTTTCTATTCCTCCACCGAGCAGTTCATCAAGGTTCTTACTAGATGTGGTTATTTTCCGCGTATTCATTCTTTCCTGCTTTAATTCAAGAGCTGTTTTGAAAGTTATATTCAAAGCTTGACGTGCGGCTGATATTATTTTTTGGGCAGTAGTTATAGGCACACCTGCGTCAACACTTAGTTCTTCCGGTGTAACTACAGCTACTGCTTGTAGAGTAGTATAACCTGCGTCCTTCAGCTTGGAAAGAGTAGTAGAACCAACGCCAGGAAGCTTACCTAGGCTTTCTAGACTGTGTTCCTCCGGTACTTCCCCGTCTTTCTCTTCTTCCTCTGTCAAAACAAAAACCACCTTATTAGACATCCTAAAAACTATGATTTAGCTGAGAAAGGTATTAAACATGAATATAGTGTGTTAGCACATAGAGAGACCGGTGACCGAAACTATAAAGATATGAAAGAAAATGTTCTACTAGGTGTAGGAAATGAAGGTTCAAATAATACATGCGAAGGAGTTCTGGTTCAAATCAAATAAGCCAGCAACGAAAATTAGGGAGCCCCTTCTATCAATAGATGAGCCCCTTTACAATGCTCTAGTCTTATTCATAAGTATAGAAAGAAATGATAAGGAACTTATTGAAGAAATTAAGAAGTCTTTTTTAAGCGATATTAATAAACTTGTGGAATCTCTGAAACCAGGTACTATTGTATTATATCCCTATGCGCATCTCTCAGATGAACTAGCTCCTCCATCAACTGCTGTCTCATTAATGAGAGAACTTGAGGTTTTAGTGAAGGAAACCCTTAGAGGTAAAGAGATAAAAATGATTAGAGCACCATTTGGATGGTACAAAGAGTTCTACATACATTGCTATGGTCATCCATTAAGTGAGCTATCAAGACGTTATGGAGGCGTTAGTGAGAGAAGAATCCCGGGAAGAGAATGTTATTCGCTACAAAAGATTATTGACTCCTTCGACTTGAAACCGGTTTTTAAAGATGTATATAGAAGATGGGGGTATCTAGACAAAACCGGAGTCTACTTGGTTCAGTTAAATGCGTTGACAGCAAAGATTCAATCACTTTTCGGTGACCGCCTTAAAATGGTAGTGACGCATTCATGCGATCTCAATGAAATACTGGAAGAGAAAATAGAGCCTCCAGCTCTAGTAGTAGATGCGAACAGGAGGCAGTTACTATTCTCCAACAAAGACCTAAACAGAGTCTCTACTAATCTCTTTGAAAAACCCATCTCTATTAACGGGGATAAACTGTACTTAGACAATGAAGTGATAGGTATTTGCAAGAATTCTCTTTGCATAACTCATCCCCTAGAAACGGTTTTGGCGAAGAGAATATACCTTGCAATAAAAGAATCCATGTCAACGGATAAACCGCCTGTACTTGAATGCTGGATCTCCCCGGTAAACGTATATCTGGCAACAGCAACAAGCAATGTGGAAGAAGCAGTATATTCAGAGAAGATAGCATCAACACTCGGCAAATACAATAATGTGCGTATATATATCGATGTAAGAAGAGTGAGACTAGGCAAAAAGCTCAGAGATGCAGGGCAGCTTTGGAGTAATTATGTTATGATTATAGGTAGAAATGACCTAGAAAAAAAGACTTTAACAATAAGAGATAGGAAGGAAGGAATCCAGTTCTCGGTGAGCTTACATGAACTAGAGGCAAAGCTAAACGAACTAACGGATACATGCAGCTCGAGTTTAGGTTTCATCGAGAAAATAACTGATTAATCAATCCGTTTGACAACGACGTGAAAAGTATTTTTCTTACAGAACGGGCAATAATGATATATTCTACCCATATCATATAAATTAAAGCTAACATCAAGCTTCCACTCCCTTCCACATTCCACACATCTCAATATCCAGCTAGTCAACCTAGACTCACCGTGTTTCCTACATGGTTTCCTGGTTTTTAAGTTTCTTGCGTGATTTACGGAGGACAATCCAGGCTTCTCTCTTGTTCATTGGATCCCAATATAGGTTATACGCATCTTTTCTAACACTATTAATTCTAAGAGAACAGTCCTCTCCTTTCATCCGTTTCATCCTCGCCATAACGGAAACTATTCAAGCTATTACTCCCGGACTGATATCCTTGCCTTTATCCTGCTCATAATCAATGCTCATAATCGATAGAGTTAAGCTTTTTCAACAAGTTCAAATCCAATCACAGCAACAATAGAATTACAATAAGTGTGTTCACCCGGATAGAGTTTTCTAAGAGTTCTAGTAAGCTCAAATCATCGAACCCGACCTCTTTCTCACCTCCTCTGGCGACAGTAGGCCTATTTTCTTATTAACGGAACGGCTATCCTAGTAACAGCTATAAG
Source organism: Candidatus Tiamatella sp. (assembly GCA_015522645.1). Taxonomy (GTDB): domain Archaea; phylum Thermoproteota; class Thermoprotei_A; order Sulfolobales; family Acidilobaceae; genus Tiamatella. The sequence continues at coordinate 61,835 of WALV01000011.1, read as the reverse complement.
CTTATCTCTATGTGAATTATTAACCCTGTCATAGCATAGTTTTATTATACCTAGTCTAACAGCCAGTTTCTTCCTTAAGCCCTGTACTGCACTAGAAAAATTTTCTCAACAATAAATGTCGCCCTAGAACTTTTCTAATCCAAGTCAAAATCCTATTATGATAATAACGGTTTGATTATATTTAAGGGAGGTAAGAGAGAAAAGAGCAATGAGGGGGCGATGATTGTACTCACCCTAGTTAAACATATAGCCTAGGGTATTAACGATCCCGGATGAGTTAGGGCCAAAGCTAAGAGCCCCTGCCTCATAGTATCATTAAATAAATATCACTCAGACATCAATTCATAATAGCGTTGGAAAATTATGCACTATTACAGAGTTGAGGTACACTAATATGTGCGGTATTGTAGGGATAACAGTAAAAGAGAAAAACAAATTGAAAGACAAAAGCCTTGGGAAGACCTTGGCTAGTCTCCTGAAAATGCTTGAGTACAGGGGCTATGATAGTGTAGGCATTGCCGTAATCTCGGATGGGAATATAATAATTAGGAAGGCTCGGGGTAAAATCGATGAAGTATCGAGTAAAGTTATTTTCAGCGAAATAGACGGTTTAACAGGAATAGGTCATACTAGGTGGGCAACACATGGGCCTCCTAGTGACGAGAATGCTCACCCACACACAGATTGCAAGGGAACTCTAGCTCTGGTTCATAATGGGATCATAAAGAATTTCTATATAATCAAAAAAGATTTACAGAAGAAAGGCCATTCTTTCAAGAGTGAAACCGACACCGAGGTTATGGCTCATCTTATCGAGGATAAACTCTACAAGTCAAACAGTAAAGTATTCCTTGAAACATTGAAAGAAGCATTAGATGAGATCGAAGGTAGTTATGCTTTCGCTATTATATATAAAAATGAGCCCAATAGAATATACTTTGCGAAAAAATTAAGTCCATTGATTATTGGTGTAGGAAAAGACGTCAATCTGGTTGCCAGTGATATTCCAGCAGTTTTGAGTTATACTAATCATATTATACCGTTGAGGGACGGGGAATACGGTTGGATAACCCCGAATGAAATAGTTATTAAATATGGAGACGAAATCGTAGATTTTACATCTCGGATAAAAACAATTGACTGGAACGTTGAAAACGTTTCAAAGGCAGGGTACCCCCATTTTATGCTTAAAGAAATCTATGAACAACCATTGTCATTAAGGGAAACCTTCTTCGGTCTTCAATCAGATCCAAATATCGAAAGAATAACCGAGCGTTTAGTAGACTCAGAAAAAATATATATTACGGGAGCAGGAACGAGCTTCCATGCCGGACTGGTTTTCAGATACTTTCTCTCGAAACTAGGTGGGAGATCATCGTTTCCCTTCATATCATCGGAATATTCGCAGGTTTCAGAGGAAATAGGGGAAAAAGATATACTTGTCGCTATTAGTCAAAGTGGAGAGACAATAGATACACTGACAGCAGTGAGATCATTCAAGATTAACGGTAGTGGAATAGTATCTATATCTAACGTCCTTGAAAGCGCTATCCCTAGGGAAAGCAATTATGCTATTTATATGCGTGCAGGTCCCGAGATAGGTGTAGCTGCAACCAAGACTTATCTAACGCAAGTCCTTACATTAACCTACATAGCTATTCAGTATGCCCATATAGCGGGGAGACTCACTGATAGCGAGTATAGGGATCATTTAAATATCCTTTCAAAGGCTTCGGAAATCACTGAGTCTTCAATTCGAATCAGTGAGCCACTAGTTAAGATGTATGCGAAAGATTTGAAAAGCAGTAAAAGTATGTACATACTTGGAAGAGGATTAGGCTCCATATTGGCTCTAGAGGCTGCGTTAAAAGTGAAGGAAATAGACTATATTCATGCTGAAGCTTATCCTGCAGGCGAGAGCAAGCATGGGCCGATAGCTCTCGTTGAACCTGGATTCCCTGTATTTTTCATTTTTACACTAAACCATAGGAAGGAATTGATAGGCAATATAAAGGAAATGCGTTCAAGAGAAGGCATAATTTACGTGTCTACCCCTACCGCTGACATGATCAGGGAAAATACATTAGATTCCAGGATTCTGAATATCGCGTCCTATCATAGCGAAATACTTGAGCCATATGCACATATTCCTGCATACCAATTACTTTCATATTATATTTCAGTAGAAAATGGGCATGACCCGGACAAACCCCGGAATCTAGCTAAAACAGTTACAGTAGAATAGGTGGAGTAAATTGTATGGAATTATACTCGCAGGAGGATATGGGAAAAGGCTTATGCCTTTAACTAAGCGTAAAAGAAAACCGTTCATAGAAATCCTTGGTAAACCTCTATTTCATTATACTATAGAATATCTCTATGAAGCAGGAGTAACTAACTTACTTATTATTGGAAGACCCGGAGACGAGTTCCACGCATCATATAAGGTACAAGTAAAGACAATAGCACAGGATGGATCGGGGGAGGACAACGCTATCAAAAAGGCTTATCCTTACGTGAAGGAGGAAGACCGTGAAGGCCCGTATGTTACAGCGTTTACAGGGTTCATATCAACCCCTCCAGACATTGTAAAATACGCTCTACAATACCACTACGAATCCAATTATCCTAACACTATTATAGTAACCCCTATAGTCTCTGGGCTGGAAACCTATGGTGAAGTCATAATAAGCGGTGATAGAGCTGAGGGATTCAAAAAAGAGCAAGGTAAAAGTGGATACGTGTTTGCGGGAGTATTAATATTGAATAAACAAGGATTAGAAGCAATATACAGTGAAGGGTTCACTCCAGGCTTAAATCATTTGTCCAAGAACGGTAAGCTAGGAGTATACATATGGAGCGGTAAATGGATAGAGATAGGTTATCCATGGGATCTCCTCGAAGCAGGAACCGTTCTACTAGAACACAGGTTAAGGAATAACATCAAGGTATCAAAAGGCGCAAAAGTTTCACCTACCTCGATAATAAAGGGACCTGTACTCATAGAGGAGAATGCATTTATAGACGAGGGAGCCTACATACAGGGGCCAGCTTATATAGGGGAAAACGCTTTTGTGGGTTTTTCCACATACATTAGACCATACAGCATTATCGAAAGAAACACCATCATTGGATCGAAGAACGAGGTGAAACGGTCTATAATAATGCAAAAAACAAGAACCTCTACAGGAGTCATTATTGCAGATACAATAATCGGTGAAAACTGTGATATACGTGAATACAGCGTCTTCCAGAGCTCGCACATTACAAATCTACCTCCTAGAATTAGGGACAAAGTGTACTACCGTCATAAGAAACCTAAACTCGGATCAATAATATCCCCCAATTGTACAGTAGGGCCACTAGCCAAAATCAATCCCGGAGACATAATTGACTGTAACAATCCTAACTAACATTTGTTAAAGCATAAATGAGGTCAGATGAGACAGGTGACATCATTAATCGCTTCAGTCCATCTGAGCTCCTCATCCCGATTATATGCTAAACTATCAAGCAGAGTATTATAATCTAGTTATCAGCTAATTATCAACCCGAAACGAGGCACATCTATAGACATCAAACACACAAATACTTCATTACATACATATTTATGACGGTGACCTATCTTAGAAGGAATCCGTATTCACAGACTTATCGGTAGAATCAGCAACTACCATAGGATACCTGGGTCAGAAGGGTACTTAAAAGCATCTGAATTCGTTAAGAGCCATCTTACGCAATTGAATATGAATGTGGAAACCGTGCATCTAGAAGATACGGACTATTTTACAAAACCTCCTGCATGGACTGTTCAGGATGCATGGATAAAATGGGATAATTCAAAGTGGAATTATGGGAATATTCCTACATTAGTTGCAGCATACTCCAAATCGACAAATGGAGAGATATATGAAGGTAAAATAATACCCGACGAAAGGAGGGAATGCGGGGAGCCTGGTGGTATCCTTTTAACAAGTAAATATCCATCCATACTATACAGAAAATGTGGAGAAAAATTGAACGATCTTTCTGGAATAATTTACTATACCAGTGATGAGAAGAGGACGGACACCGGGTTCCCATATATTCGGATTCCGTCAGCTCTAAGGAGACAGCTGTTTGTTCCGGTTATGACGGCTTCAAGGATCTTAGCTAAAAAGCTCGCCAAGAAAGAACCCAAACTGGAATTATTCATTGAAGTAAACAATGACAACTATAATATCCCAATAATTAAAACAGAAATCCCAGGGAAAACCGATTCAAAAATACTTGTAATAGCACACTTATGCCATCCTAAACCCGGCTCGAACGATAACGCTAGCGGGTCAGCAACTCTTCTATGGCTAGCAGAACAATTCAATGAAAAAATGAGGGAAAACTGGCAACCGAATCATAACATACAAATAGTATGGACCCCCGAGTATCTAGGTACCTTCTACGCGTTAGAAACAGGCTTCATCAACCCAGAGAACACCATATTCGCTTTAAACTTAGACATGGTAGGTGGCGATCCACGATTAAATGGGGGGTCGCTAAATCTAATAGAATCTAGCCCCTCTTCTCCGAGTATAGAAGAGGCTATTGTAAGCTATTTCCTCGAGAATGAAGCACGTGATAACAAAAGCTTTGGCGGCTCATCAAAACTACCTTATATACCACTTAGCACCCGAGTATTGTTCGAGTTTGGCAGTGACCATGACGTATTGGCCTCATATAGTATTCCTGCCGTTATGATTAATCAATGGCCAGACCGGTACTACCATACAAACGAGGACAGCCCCGATAAAATATCTCCTCAAATACTTCAAATAGTAGGCCAATCGGCATTGAAATCTCTAGACTACATTTCGGGTTTAACCAGCGAAGAAGGAGATAGTCTTTCAAAAATCATATGGAAATACTTATTCCACTCTCTGGAAGACACGATGAAACGAAAGGAATCTTTAGTGAGAAATGGAATAGAGTCCCTTATCCAAAGATACAACCTCATCAAAACTGAGGAATTACATGATCCCAATCTAAGAAAACTTGTTGAAGAGCAGTTAGACAGGATAATTACCCTGCTAAATTCCTTCACAAACATATTTACATATCATGAGAGAAATGAATGTTTTAAAGAAGAAAGCTATGAAACCTCTTTGAAATACATACCAAATAAATTCGCAGAGGATTTGGATTACGAATACTTGGAGAAATACTATGATCCTCTGATAAAAACACTGCTCCTAGAGTTTTATAGACTACTGGGGATGGGTTGGAATACTAGGAATATAGAGAGATACTTAAGGGGATATTATGGTATTTCTGACAATGACATATTATGCACTATCAAACATTTTATTGAAGAGCTTTACAAGAAGAACCTTCTGAAGAAGCTTGATGGTGGTTGACATGCCTGAAGTAATCGAATACACTGATTTTGCAAAAATGGATCTACGCGTAGGTAAAATCGTTGAAGCGGAGCCAGTACCGACTTCGCGTAAACTAATAAGATTGATCATCGACTTAGGCGAGGAGAAAAGGCAAATCCTTGCCGGCCTTGCGAAATGGTATAAGCCAGAGGACCTCCTTGGTAAGGAAGTCATAGTTATCACCAACTTAAAACCTAAGAGAATGGCCGGGTTGGTTAGTCAAGGAATGGTTCTGGCTGCTGGTTGTTCAGAAGAGTCTAAACCTGTTCTACTGACAGTTGAAGAGGATGTGGAACCTGGAGAGAAAATATGTTAAGGAATATGCTAGAATATCCTTTTTATGTCCTATTGAATAGCGTTCAATGAATAGGCGGAAACGGATCACGTAAGGTGGATGTTTAATGGGAATCGTGGCTGCTCTAGCTAAGATGGCCAATTACATACCAACAATTTCAAAACCGGTTCAGAAACCGTCTCTATATAGAAGGCTGGCATGGACGGGTATAGTTCTCGTTATCTACCTTATCATGGCCAACACTCCCCTGTTTGGTATAGCAAAGCAGGGTCAAACGCAAATAGATCTACAGAGAATAATATTCGCGTCGAAAGCAGGCACGTTAATGGAGTTGGGTATAGGTCCTATAGTAACAGCTGGACTTATCCTGCAAGTATTGATAGGTGCCAAAATAATAGACATGGATCTCACCGATCCTGATGATAAGCGTACTTTCACGGCTGCACAGAAAACACTGGCAGTATTATTCGGAATATTCGAGGCTAGCATGTACGTCCTAGGTTGCAGATACTGGACACTAGCTCCTGGAGCAGGAAACCCTATTACAGGCTGTACAGCCTCTTGGCTGGATAGAACGCTCGTAATAATCGAACTCAGTCTAGCAACTTTCATCGTCATACTTATGGATGAAATGCTACAGAAAGGCTGGGGTATAGGGAGCGCTATAAGCTTATTCATTCTAGCCGGTGTAGCCGAAACAATGATGTGGAGCCTGCTTGGATTTGTGCCAGGAACAGCAAACTACTATGGATTCATACCTGCCTTATTGAAGACACCTGTTATGGATCTAATAGTGAGACCTAGAGGATTCCCCGATTTAACAGGGCTTATATTCACGCTAGGAATAATATTGCTCCTCGTTTATACGCAATCCACACGTGTTGAGATCCCAATTACGTCACAAAGAATGAGGGGTATAAGAAGCAAAATCCCGCTTCAATTCATGTACGTCACAAATATACCCGTACTCTTACTCGGGATTACGGTTGCAGACCTTCAGCTACTTGGAAACCTTTCAGCAAACCTGCTTAATCCGAACTCCATATGGGGTAAAATACTTGGTGACACTGTTTATTACCTAAGCCCACCTAGAGGAGTCCTCATGTCCTTAGCCGACCCGGTGAAAACCGTCGTTTTCGCCGTGTCCTGGACAGTGATCTCCATTCTATTCGGGTTCATGTGGGTAGAGATAGCTGGACTAAACCCTTCACAACAAGCTGAGAACCTTGTTAAGTCGGGTATGGAAATACCTGGTATGCGTAGGAACCCGAAAATAATTGAAAGAGTACTTGCAAAATACATCTATCCGTTGACTCTACTTAGCTCTATTCTAGTCGGTATCATAGCTGTAACTGCTGACATATTCGGTGCATATGGAAGCGGTACAGGCATACTTCTAGCAGTAGGTATAATATACCAATACTATACAATGATCTCATATGAGAGGGCATTAGAGACTTATCCCTTGCTCCGCCGTATCCTAGGTGAGGAGTAATGAGAAACCCGTTTAGAGTCGCAATTATAACAGGGATACCTGGTGTAGGTAAAACCACGGTTTTACAGCTTGTAGAAGAAAAAGCTGTAGAAGAAAGAATGAATATTTTCATAGCAAACTATGGGACGTATATGATTGAAACCGCAGCCAAGGAAGGGATAGCAAAGGATAGAGATGAACTGAGGAAACTAAAGCTGAGAGATCAATTAGAACTTCAGAGGCTGGCTGCAGAAAATATAATTAAGGACGCCTTCGAGAAATTAGGGGCAACCGGGTATTTGCTCGTCGACACTCATAGCGTGGTTAAAACAATAGTAGGTTACTGGCCTGGATTACCGGAGCATGTTATTGATGTGTTTAAGCCTGACCTTATAGTACTTATAGAGTCAACCCCGGAACTTATACATCAAAGACAAATAAAAGACACTACAAGGAAGAGAAGCGATTTTGGTGGCCCGCAAGCAATTAGAGAACTCCGTGACTTTGCTCGCTACTCAGCTGTAGCCAGCGCTGTATTATATGGCTCAGCCGTAGCAATAGTAGAAAACCCAGAGGGACGCCCAGAAGCCGCGGCTTCTAAGATAATAGAGCTTCTCCAAAACATTTAACTTCCATTCCCGGTGTCATAGATGATTTCTCTTATTGTATTTCTAACAGCACTCATATTTGCTTGGATCGCGGTTCTATTCTCCAGACTAATCGTTAAGGAATCAGATGTCGAACAGGCCTTGAACACTATAACAGAATACAGGAAAACAGCCGAAGAAGCATCATCCAGACCAAGGCTCAAAAAGAGACTCCGTATCCTCTACAAAGAATATAAAAAAGCTAGAAACTATTTGTTATTCTCAAGTCTCAAAAAAATGATTCTTTTAATAATAGCCTATTCTATATCATCGTTGGTGATTCTGGCAACCATTGGAACAACGATAATAAGCCCCGTTTACGTTCCCGGTCTCACGATCATCAATAATGGCTTATACTATATCCCAAGTGTCTTTGTACATTTCCTAGGATACATTTATGCGCTTGTTCTCTTCAGAAAAGACCTGATAATTTAATATACCTAGAAATCCCTTATTTTACCTTCACACTGGTAAGCCGGAGTAGGTAGTGGTGAGAGACCATGCCTAGGCTGGCATATAGAACCAGAAGCCTGAGAAAAATTAAACTTAGTACACCGGGAGGGAGGAATACAATACATTATGAGAGAAGAAACCCGGGGCAAGCCCGTTGCGCTCTCTGCGGTAGGCCGCTTCAAGGCGTCCCTAGACTCAAAGTACCAGATTTAAGGAGGCTATCGAAAACTAAGAAAAGACCAGAAAGAATATATGGTGGGTATATTTGCCACGAGTGCTTGACAGAGTTACTGAGAATGAAAGTGAGAGGAGAAGCAGGAATCCAGTAATAGTTATAAGCGGCCCACCAGGAAGCGGGAAAACTACATATGCAAAAAGGCTATCCTCCGATCTTTCTCTACCCTATTATTCTGCCGGACAAATTTTCCGTGAAATAGCTAAGTCTAAAGGTATCAGTCTAATCGAACTCAGCCAGATTGCTGAGAGAAACTCTTCTATAGACGTATTAATTGATAGAACAACTCTGGAAAGAGCTGTCAACAAGGGAGGAGTAATTGAAGGCCACTTATCAGCCTTCGTACTAGCAGACTTAGCTGACTTATCTATATACATTAACGCGCCTCTAGATACTAGAATAAAGAGGATAGCGGGGAGAGAAACACGTGAATTCCTGGATATATTAAGAGAAACATTGGCTAGGGAGGAAAGCCAGTATATGCGGTTCATGGCTCTCTATGGTGTAGATACAAATATCCTAGAGAAATTTGACATAGTCATAAATACGGAAGGGCTAGATATTGATACAGTTTATTCCATAATAAGAAGGAGTGTAGAAAACATACTTGGAAAATTTAAAATGGGACAACAGTGACAAACCCATTAACGCTGCATGTGTATGGGTGATAAAGATGCCTGCAATAGAGATAGGGAGAATATGCGTAAAAGTTAGAGGCAGAGAAGCTGGGAGAAAGTGTGTTATAATAGATATAGTAGATGAAAACTTCGTTGTTATCACGGGCCCCAAGAATTTAACTGGTGTAAGACGTAGAAAAGCAAATGTAAGCCACATTGAACCAACCGACAAGAAGGTTGAAATCGAGAGAGGAGCTAGTGACGAAGCGGTGGCTAAGGCTTTAGAAGAAGCAGGACTAACAGGCTTTATGAAAGAGCCCGTGAAAATTGAGACCAAATTGTTCTGATTACCGGAGCATAGCTTCTATAATTGTTGATAATCGCATCCCTGTAATCTTTTACTTGGTATAATAAATTAAGACCCTACGGAAACAAAACAAACACTAGAGGGATTCATGTTGGAGGATAAAGGATGGAGTTTCATTAGAGACATATCATTGTTCTGCAATGATAATAGAGAGTGGGTCATCTTAAGGGATGAAGAAACTGACTACTCGTATGGGAAATTACCATTAGAGCGTAATCTAGAGGAACTCCTCGATCTCGGCGTTATAAATCTCGACAAACCACCAGGTCCCACAAGCCATGAGGTGGTCGCCTGGATAAAAAGAATGCTCAGATTAAAGAAAGCCGGTCACGGAGGCACCCTAGAGGAAACCGTCTGAGGACGGTTCCAGGGAAACCCCAAAGTGACCGGAGTATTACCAGTGGCTTTAGCTAGTGCTACTAAGGTACTCGGGAATATAATCCACTCTTCTAAGACGTATGTATGCGTCATGCAGCTCCATTCACCTGTAGCAGAATCAGATTTAGCTAGAGTTCTGAAGATGCTTGAGGGGCCTATTTATCAGAGGCCTCCTCTTAGAAGTTCGGTCAAAAGAGCTGTCAGAGTAAAACACGTGAATAAAATAGATCTCCTCGAGTATACTGGTAAATATGCTCTTCTTGTGATTGACAGTGAGGCTGGAACTTATATGAGAAAAATTTGTCACGACGCTGGCCTACTATTAGGTGTAGGGGCACATATGAGGGAATTGAGAAGAATCAGGACAGGACCATTTACCGAAGATAGAGAGCTGCATCATCTTCAAGAGGTCTCTGAAGCTCTTTATAGGTATAGAGAAGAGGGGGAAGATGACATGCTTAGAGAAATCATACTCCCCGTTGAATATGCTGTTTGCCATATACCGAAGATTACTATAAGAGATTCCGCTGTAGACAGTATAGCACATGGAGCGGATTTAGCTGCACCGGGAATAGCGGCTTTCCAGCCTTTCGAGAAAGGGGAAACTGTAGCACTCCTAACACTTAAGGGGGAATTGGTAGGCATCGGCAAGGCTCTTGTTAACTCGGTAGATTTAAAGGTAATGGAGAAAGGCCTTGTAGTAAAGTCGAGACGTGTTGTGATGAAACCAAAAGTTTATCCCAGTGTATGGAAAAAGAGTGAGACGTTAAACAATTAATATGATCCCATTATCAATACAGGATTACTGGAAGCACACTGTTATGCCGGGGTGCCCGAGCGGCCCAAGGGGCTGGCCTGGAGAGCCAGTGGGCGGAAGCCCGCGCGGGTTCAAATCCCGCCCCCGGCGCCATTAACAAGAAAACGTCACTAAGCGTTGATCTGTGATCCTTCTATCCTAACCCTGAACCATTGAATTGATATCCATGAGAATACAAGTATCAATATAACTATCCCGTAAACAAGTATTCTTGCGTTTGTAGGGTTTCTCACTTCTATAGCTATAATTTCTCTGAGAACTGCTAGCAACGCGACCTCTATCACTATGGATATTGGTAATGTCCTTTTAATCACTGCAATGACCATTGTTCTTAATAAGTCGACTGCCAATACAGAAAGGAGAATAACATCTAGTATTTCGAGGAATATTTGTTTATCAAAACCATTATAGTAAAAGAATATAGAAAGATAGTCTATAACCTTGATGCTAGCTATTAGTAGAGTTACGATAAGTATCCCTGCAATAATTAATTCTATTGATGCAACAATTCCTCTTAGAAATTTATCTAAAAATGACCTATTTCGTTTCTCCTGGTCACTCATGAGCAAAAACCACCTTAATCTCGTTATCAGTAATTTGATCTACTCTAACGAATCCGTATCTGATGAATTGAAGTTTATCATCGACTTTATAGTCCAGAATCCCTAGTTCTGAGTACCCTTTTTGCACTAGGAGATCAAGACCAGATGGCCTGTAGACTGACACATTTACATTCTGAGTGCATGGAACCCACTGAATTATAGGTACTCTATGTTCCTTAACTATAGATATATCAGAACCAATATACCTCAATTTATCTCCTTCAACCATAAAGTTTCCTAATCCTAGGAGCCTAACTACTTTCGAGTTTGAGTCGCTTTTGTTGATACATATCTTATCTCTTGGTTTAATAGTGTAAACTCTAGTTTTTTCCGATGATGGATGTATAGGAACTTTCGATTCTAGAGGAACATCCGTTACTATCGTATATTCTTGTGGCTCGTAAACAAACATTATTCTATGGGCTTTCTCATCTAGTATCTTGCGGTTTATAGCAGCTAAATTAGTATAAGTTATCCTAGTATCGGTTCCCTTTATGCCTACTTCGAGTATTAATTGTTTTATTGCCTGAGGTAAAATTCCTCTTCTTCTAAGACCTCTCAGAGTTCCAAACCTAGGATCCTCATATCCCCAGAATCTATTTGGTTCCTTTGATATTAGCTCCCTTATTTTGGATTTACTCATTATGAACCCTTCAAAATGGACTCTTCCAAAATGAATAGCTGTAGGATATTTCCAACCCATATGATTGAATAAGAACATTTGTTTAGTCGCGTTTTGCGTGTGTTCTTTTCCTCTAAGTATATGTGTAATCCCCATCAAATGATCATCTACTGATACGGCGAAATTATACGTTGGCCATGCAACATATTTATCTCCGACAAGAGGATGAAGGTGTTTTCCTGTATCTATTATCCTGAAAGCAACCCAATCTCTAACACTAATATCAGGGTGTTTCAAGTCTGTTTTAACTCTTAGAACCGCCTCCCCCTCACCGTAGTAACCTTCGATCATTTTTTCAAAGTGTTCTAATTGCCAGGATACAGGGTTCTCTCTAGTAGGACATCCTATTCCTTCCTTTATGAGCTTCTTAGATTCTTCTAACTCGCAAGTGTCAACATATGCTCCATTCTTTTTTATAAGCTCCTTGGCTATTTCATAGAATACCTCCATCCTTAAAGATTGAATATATTCTTCATCCCATCTTATGTCTAGCCATTTCAAGTCCTCTTTAATTAAGTCATAGACTTCTTTTATCGGTGTCTTAGTTCGAGGATCAGTATCTTCAAATCTAAGAATAAATCTCCCCTTATATTTCCTTGCATATTCATGGCTTAGAATAGCTGGTCTTGCATTTCCTAGATGGATAACAAAGTCTGGATTAGGGGCAAAACGAGTAACAACTCTGCCTTCAACAGCATTCGGGAGAGGAGGCAATAATTCCTTCTCTTTTCTCTCAGGAGGAGTAACCAGCTCTTTATACTGTTCAAATAATTTTACTTGCTCTTCATACGTCATACGGTTTACCTTGTCCACTATATCGCTAACAATACTTACCACGTCCTTGGCTTTGCTTCTTAACTCCGATTTCTCTTTAAACACCTTAGATATAACGCTCTTTGTAACAGCTTTTCCATCATAGTCTAATGCGTTCTTTAGAGCATAAGCCCAGACTATCTTCTCAAGATCTTTTGAACCATTCGACGATGTCACTATCTGCCACCGCCACTACATACGCCTCAGGATTAGAAAGACTTCGTGATCCTATAAAGACAATAACTCCCTCAGAGCCTGCTCTTATGCTTCTTGACGCATCTTTGACTGTTATCGTGTGTGCTATTATTTCTCCCTTACTCACATAATCGCCTTCTCTCTTAACCAACAATACTTTCATAGCAGAGATCTCCGTTAGCTCTAACGGAGTACCCCTTGCAATTTTCAGTGCTTTGCCAAGCCATGGTATTTCAAGGCAATAGTCTTCTCTTACACGTGAGTAGTCAATATCTATCACTTTTTCCAAAGAGTTCTCTATCATGGCATACCCGAATTCGCTTGATTCCCTCATACTAATATGATAACACTCGTTTTCAACTTTACAGAATGGAGGGTTCCTAGTGCCTTTAATGAAAAGAGAAGGATACTCATAAATATTTCTCAATTCTATTTTTCCCTCTCAACAACGAATTTAGCGAATTCTACTAAAGCCTTTCTGGCATCCTCGTCAACAGCATTGGTTTTCTCTACCATTTCTATTGCATCTTTAGAATACTTGTAAGCCAGATTTAACGCGTACTCCTTCGCACCTGATTTTTCAATTAAACCCGCAGCTTCCTTCAACAACTCGATGTCAGTTGTTTTGCCCTCAAGTATCTCCTTCAATCTCTCAGATTCATCTATATTTAGATTTGATAGAGCATACAGTATTAGCACTGTTTTCTTTGCCCGAGCTATATCGCTATATATAGGCTTACCCGTTTTTGAGGGATCTCCGAAAACTCCTAAAACATCATCCCTTAACTGGAAAGCAATACCAATATTTTTCCCATATATCCTTGCATTTCTTACAATACCGTCGTTTTGCGTAACTGCTAGCGCACCCATACCTGTAGCTGCTTCTATTAAAGCTCCCGTCTTCCTGTAAATCATGTCCAAGTAATCTTCTAGTTTAACATCCCAGCTCTCCTCGAAGCTCACATCCAATGCTTGGCCTTCAGCCACTATTCTAGACGCCTGAGAGAGTAAATTCACAGCTTTTACTCTATTTTCGGGTTGAACTTTTTCGTTAGAAAGTGCATTTTCAAAGGAGATAGCGAACAATAAGTCCCCTGCAAGTATAGCTATGTTTTCCCCGAAAACCGTATGGACGGTTTTTACACCTCTTCTGAACTCGTCTTTATCCATGATGTCGTCATGGATAAGTGTAAAGTTATGCAGTAACTCCACTGAAACCGCGAAAGGCAGGGCACTATCCTCGCCCTCCTCTCCTCCAAGCATTCTCGCGTATGTTAAGGTTAATGACGGCCTAACGCGTTTACCGCCGGCCAACAATAGGTGACGGGCTGCATTATACACGTTCTCTGGGAAACCTCTCGTTACTCTGTCTAGTTCCCTATTTATTAATGGAACGTACTTCTCGATAAATTTCCCCATCACATCCATCCTAATGGCACCTTCAGCTTATTATGGCATTTAACTCGATTATAACGATACGGGTCATAACCCTCGTTGGTTAATATTAACCGTAACTCATTAGATTTTATTGTGAATTTCCTGCATCTGAGTTCTTCGATATTCCTAGAGCCTGTTAACAGTATCCCAACCTTAACTTGATAGATAATGCTTTCAACGAACCTATTCAATCCTTCCCTTCCTTCCTTAACTAGTACTCTCAATGCTGGTAGAGCAAATCCTCCTAAATCTCCTCCTATAACTATAGAATAGACAATATCCATACCTGTCCGGATACCGCCGCTGGAAATAATCGTCGAGTCAGGTGCACTCATTCTAGCCATTATAACAGAGTATGCCGTGGGATTCCCCCAGAAATCCCCGTACCCGTCAAGCCTGGCAGCAAATTTCCTGTTACCTCTAGCTTTAGCTCTAAGAACCTCTACTTTAGCCCAGTTAGTTCCTCCTAGCCCTGAAACATCGAAATATCTTACACCCAGTCTATACAGAACATATACAACTTCCGGCGAAAGCCCCGTACCCGTTTCTTTTATTACAACAGGCACAGGGCTTTCGTCAACTATCTCGATTATCTTAGATAATATCCCATTAAACTCAGTGTCTCCCTCTAACTGGAATACCTCTTGTAAAGGATTCAAGTGTATCGCTATTCCATCAGCCTCAATCATCTGTATAGCATCGAGTACTTCCTTTATGCCATAGCCTTTAATCAGCTGTGAAGCCCCGATATTTGCAACCAGTGGAACATTAGGCGCGTATTTCCTGGCCACACGGAACGTCCATTCTAGATCTTTATGCTCAATAGCAGCTCTTTGGCTTCCAACTCCAAGAGCGATACCATGCTTCTCCGCTTCAAGGGCGAGATACTCATTTATCTTTGCGGTATCAGGATGACCGCCAGTCATCCCAGTTATAATGATTGGAGCATCAATTCTCTTTCCCAAAAAATTGGTGGAAACGTCAACCTCGTTCATATCGACCTCTGGCAGTGAATTATGGGTGACGAAAATTCCTTCCAGAAGAGTTGATGCTTCTGACTCAACATTTTTATCAACTGTTATTTTAATATGATCAAGCTTCCTATCCTTAGTGGTTAAATCAAACTCCAATTTATTCACTCCCAACATAGAGTTCTTACTCTGACACTTCTATAAGCGTACTGGGATTCTCGCCTTTAATTAATGCCTTATATAGGTGATCCTCTTTCCTGCCATTTAGAATATAAGCTCTAGCTCCTGGTATGAGGTTTCTCAATGACTCTATTTTAGCCCTCATACCTCCAGTGACGTCAATAGCAGATGACCCCCTTATATCAAGGTGCAGTTGTTTATTTTTACTTACCATTAAATGCCTAACTATTTTCTTAGTTTCCAAATCCTCGTAAAGGCCATCAACGTCTGTTAGGAAGTATAATCTCTTGATTCCAAGTTCATTTGCCGCTAAAACCATCAATATATCCCCAGAAACTATCTCAATCCCGTTACTCGACAGTATACTATCTCCATACAATACCGGTATCAATCCTCTGGTAACTGCCTCTTTCACAGTTTCCAAACTGCATACTATACTACCGTTAATAACTTGGCATATTGAATGAGGTGGAAAGCTGACTGCTGGAATTCCTTTCTTCAAAAGGCATTGTACTACCTCATGGTTCAGTTTATCCATAGTATGGCTGATTCGGGGTAAATCAACATCCTCCACTTTTGTCTTTTCCTGTATTATGCTAAATACCACATAATGACCGTAGCTTCCTCCACCATGAATTATGACGAGAGGTTTCGATATCCTTAGATAATCTGCTATTCTACACAATGTCTCCTTGTCTGTCTTGTATTTCTTATCCTTTATTGTTATCACGCTTCCTCCTAGCTTAACAATGTAACCGTTAATCTCTGCCAAGGCATATCTCCTCTAAGTAGCCTTCAACTGATTGGATATACTTACAGTTTTCCCGTGATACTGGTAAGTCGTACAATATATAGCCTATAGCATTATCTATCTTAAAGAAATCTTGGAGAGCTACTAGTTTAGAATCAAAACTGTTTCCAATGCTCTTTGAGGCTAAAGTGTTTACTGCACTTATAATAGAAATTCCCTCTAGCTTAACCAACGCCGATTCTAGTTGTGGGTCAAAATACCTTTCAATAATGTCGTCCAAAGGAATAACTCTTCCTTGTTGAATGCTATTTAACACAAAATCTTCTAGCAGTATCTGCTCCCCACTCCCCCTATAGAGAATCGGCTTTCGTCTCATAGCAGATATAAGTAAAGCTTCATAGAGCATTTTAATACCAGGTTTCTTATCAGACCATATGAAACTCGCGATGTCGATAATGTCTTCTTCCCCAGGCTTTCCCTTCAGTATTTCTTTTAGAACGATGTAAATAGCAGATAGAATTGAGGCTGTATATGCTGAGACAAGCGGTACATAATTGTCTTCCGGTATATATACACTTAGACAAAAGCCTTTACCTGCCTTACTCGATAAATGGTTGTATACCTGCGTGAGTTTATGCGATGCTAACTTGAGATGCTCTTCTAGAACAGCTCCCGGTTGCATGCTTTTTATTTCAACCCCATACTTAGATTCGCAAGCAGTTAATTCTACTTGTATGAACTGATTGACTGGTATAACTAGATAAGGGTTCGCTGTCACATTCCAGTTCAATCCTAGTAATGGAATGCTAGTAGATACTCTCATTCTACATACCCGTCCGTATTTTAATGTTGGGATACTGTTCAAATCATAAAGGAAATTAGTTGGATAAATTGGAATAAAAATAGTACCGATTATTTTCTAACAGGTCTTACGATGAAGTCCTCCCAAGTAACGTCAAGATCTTGGTCAGGCCCAATAATACCTCTATTTCTGAGGATTTCCCTAGCCAGTATCCAGTAAACTAAAGCCAAGCTTTTTCTTCCTTTATTATTTACGGGAATTATGAGGTCAATATTCTCAATACGGTTGTCGGTATCTGTTAAGGCTACTATAGGTATGCCTACCTTAAATGCTTCTTTTATAGCCTGCGCTTCTGCCCTCGGATCAGTTACCAGCACTATATCAGGCTCCATATACCACTCTAGTTTAGGATTAGTAAAAATACCAGGGATCACTCTTCCTGTAATAGGGTTACATCCCACTCTTTCACACATCATTTTAACAGGCTTCTGACCATATTGCCTAACAGCAACAACAGCAATTTTCTCTGGATTATAATTCGAGAGGAATTTAGATGCTATACGGAGTCTCTCATCAATCTTTCTAATGTCCAGTATATATAGGCCATCTGGCCTTATTTTATACACGAACTGCTCCATGTATTTAGTGCATATATGAGTTCCTAGGAAAACCCCTGCTTTTCTATATGTCTCCAGGGGAACCAAGAATTCTTCCTGTGCTTTTGCTTGCTCTTGATCGCTCATACTATATCACCTTTCTAGTAGGGTTTAACTTTCTTCTTGAAACCTATATGTGTGTAAACGACTAGCTCTTCGATATAAGCAACTGTTGCCAGCATCGTTCTCCTACAACAATACCTTTTTACACCAAGATCATCTAGTACCTTACCTGGATCCTCCCCGGCTTCCACTCTTTTCTTGAACTCAGGCCATAGATGAGCTAAGGGAGCTCCGCATGTAAAGCATCTTACTGGGGCAAGCATGCCGCATCACCTATAACTCTTCTGCCATCTCCTCCTAGCACTATATCTCATGGGCTTCTTCGGCTCTGTTCTGCGTGGGTCTCCTACCAGCATATGACTATCGTATTCGTTAAAGAACTTCTCCAGGAGTTTGATCTGCTCCTTCATTTTTTCAGTTTCTCCTTCAACCCCTCTAAGGTACTCTATTAATCCTTTGGCTATAGCTGTCCTAACCGCTTCTGCCTGACCCATATATCCCCCACCACGTACTTTAATGTCTATGTCAACGAGCTTCCTCAATTTCCTCCCTGCTACCAGCAAGGGCTCAAGCATTTTGAGCCTAGCCATTTCTATTGGGTATAAATCAATTGGGATACCGTTAATCCATATTCTCCCCTTACCAGGTTTTACCATGGCTGTAGCGATTGCCCTCTTCCTCTTACCAGTTACTAACACCATTTTCATTACTCAACACCCTTCCAACCCATTTCTTTAGCTATAACTCCAAGTTCGACATACTTGTTGGTTTTAAGCCTATCTTTATAGGCATCCCTGAAAACAGTCATCTCAGCACTCTTATACTCTTCGGGAACACCGATAAAAGCCTTTAACCTACCTAAAGCTTCTCTCCCTTTCCTATTGTTCTTAGGTAGCATTCCCCTAACAGAAGCTTTGAATAGCCTGATAGGACTTCTCGGTCTTTTAGGCCTCCATTTATGTGAAAGATGTACCTTCACACCTAGAACCTTTCTGTAAGCATCAACAACCATTCTCTTTTCTCCGCTTACAACAATCTTCTCGACATTTACAACTATAACCTCATTCCCTTCCAGAAGCTTCTTTGCAATTATACTCGAAAGCCTTCCTAGAATATGGTCCTCC
Source organism: Candidatus Tiamatella sp. (assembly GCA_015522645.1). Classification (GTDB taxonomy): domain Archaea; phylum Thermoproteota; class Thermoprotei_A; order Sulfolobales; family Acidilobaceae; genus Tiamatella. The sequence goes on along the minus strand of WALV01000011.1, from coordinate 42,865 downwards.
CCGTTTACAACTATTTTACCATTCATAGCTCCTTCAACCCCGATCTTAAACAATTACCTTAACATTAGATGGAGAGACTTTCTTATCGAGTAAGTCGTCTATTGTTACTGCAGAACTACCGCTGTTCGCGATCTTCTCTAATGCTTTTTCCGAGAATGAGAAAGCGGCTACCGTCACCCTCTTATCCAATGCACCACTGCCTATTACCTTTCCAGGAACCACCACGATTTCCCCGTCCTCAGTATATCTATTGATCTTGGATAAATTCACTGCTATCCGTCTACGTGTAGGCTTCAACAAGTGTTCCGCTACATCCATCCATAACTTAGATCCCGACTGTCTGTATGCCCTCAACAGTTTGTCAGCCGTTTTCCTTAATACTATGTTTGTTGGACCCGTCTTCTTACTCATCAAGCCACACCTCCTATCTTATCTTGTAATACCCTAACCTTTTTATCTAGCTCTTTAATTGCCAGACTAATTATTTTTCTGGAATCTAAAGCCCCGTGAGACTCAACCACAAGTATAAGCCTATTCTTATCGTATTCTACTTTTAAACCTGTCTCACAAACTCTTTCGGCACAATACCTTAACAGGCTAGTGTTACCTGTATCGTACCATATTATCCTACTCTTAGAACCCTTCGAAACGGTTTCCGCTAGTTCCGGGCTATACTTTCTAATGCATTCTAAGCACTCTTCGGCTATGCTTTTCGAATCGTATTTAATCACGGGGACGTATTTCAATACTACAACTGCTGGTATAAACTTCGCGTGCTCCTTTCCTCTACCTAATCTAGCATACATTTCGACATCTAAACTCTGTCCCGGAGCAAGCAAGGTAAGCTGTGTTTCGCCATGCACCGGATAAACGTCCGGGTCTTCACTTTCGATATCCGATGCTTTTACAGTAAGGAATGCTTCCTGGGCATCAGTAGGGTTCTCCTTCTTTAAAACCATTCTTACAAAGCATTCTGGTTTCTTGGTTATGAAAGCGTCAACACAAGAAGGATCCTCCGAGCATTCAAGATCAGCCCTACACTCTTCTGGAGGGAGATATTTTTCAATGGCCTTATCCGACTTTATAACTAGGAGTCCAAGCTTATGTGAGAGCATCTCGTTGAATAATGCGGAATCGTTCCTCGTCACATACACCCATTCTATGGCCATGACAGGTACTTCTGATAAAATTGCTCTCCTAACAGAGTTAACTAGTTCGAGCGGGAATCCTTCAACCGCTACAGCTATTCGATTGGGGGACGATTCTAAAATTTTAACGCTTTTCAAAAACATGTTCACCCCAAGAAAGAAGGTTTAGGGGAAAGATCAGACTCTCCTTCCTCTCCGCCCACCTGGGCGCCTAGTTGTGTCGTGAGGTATTGGCGTAACATCTTCTATTCTACCGATAATAAAGCCTGATCTAGCGAGAGCCCTAATGGCTGCATGTGCACCTGGACCAGGTGTTTTAGGACCATGTCCCCCTACTCCTCTAACCTTTATGTGTATAGCGGTCACACCTTTTTCTATGGCTTGCTGAGCAGCTTTACCTGCAGCTATCATTGCTGCGTATGGAGACGGTTTCTCCCTGTCTGCCTTAACAACCATTCCCCCAGAGACTCTTGCAACTGTCTCAGCTCCTGTTAAATCTGTTATATGAACAATTGTATTGTTAAAACTACTGAATATGTGGGCTACTCCCCATTTCAGTTCTCTGGACTGGAATGACATCACTCTTCAACCTCCTCTTTTAATTGGGCTATAATAGGACTCCCAGACGCGTAGTCGATGAGTTTTTCTTCCTCTCTATTAACTAGGTACCCAGGAGATGTGACTCTCCTTCCGTTTATAGCTATATGGCCGTGGACAATGAATTGACGAGCCTGTTGAACAGTCTTCGCGAGACCCTTCCTGTAAACAATGGTTTGCAGCCTTCGTTCTAGAACATGCTCAGCTGTAAGTCCTAGGACATCGTCTAGCTTAGTGTTTTCATCTATTAAACCTAGGTTTGTAAGCCTTGTCAACAGCGACTTTTCTTCTTCCACTCTAACAGCGTCGGGTAAAGCTAGTAAGCTTCTAGCTTCATGCCTGAATTTTCTCGCCATGGTCTGAGCTAGCCAGAGTTCTCTCTTATTTCTAAGACCATACCTACCCATTATTTCAAGTTCTACAGCTAATCTCTCTTTTATCCAGGGATGCTTGGGTCCTATCCATTTCTTCCTTGGTTTTCGAGGATCGCCCATGAAGCTATCACCTCACTTCTTTTTCTTTGAAACGCCGACAGTAACTCCTAGACGACCCGTTGTATGTGTTCTTTGCCCTCTAACCTTCAAACCAACAGCGTGGCGTAAGCCTCTCCAGCTCTTAATCTTCTTCTCCCTTTCAATATCTCTCCTTGCCACCCATAGTAGATTGGCGCCGTACAAATGCATGTCTTCACCGGTTTCATAGTCTTTTCTCCTATTATACATCCAGGATGGAAGGCCAAGTTGTCTTATATCAGTTATAGCTTGCTCTATTTTCTTTACCTCCGCCTCAGTCAGGAACCCTATTCTCTTGTCTTCATCTATTCCTAAAATCCTACAAATAGCATTTGCTGTAGCAATGCCTATTCCCTTAATCTTAGATAATCCATAGACTACTTTCCAGGTTCCCTCAATGTCCGTCCCTGCAATACGTACTATGTACCTGAAATTCTCTACTTCTCCAGCCAAGTTCTACACCATCCATTATACCTATCTAAACGCTGGTGTAATAGCAGTAAACGTTTAGGCATTATAAATGCTACCTCCTATTGTCAGGGTTATTTATACGATTAATATATTATATACAGAGGCAGAAAGATATGCACGGTGGAAAACATGTCATATCTTGGAGATCTCATATACAAGCCCGAGAAAGCTGTGGGTGAAGCGGCAGGTAAGAAGGAAACACATACACCTAAGATAAAGGCTCCTGAAAAAGTTAAAGCTGGAGAACCGTTTACCGTGGAAATCGAGATCGGCCCGCATCCTAATCAAGCAGTTCATTCAATAAGGTATGTACAACTATTCTTCAAGGAGGAAGGAAGAGCCTTTAACCCTATTCACCTAGCTACAGCGATGTTAGAACCAGAATACGCGGACCCCAAACTGGTGTTCACTATTAGAATAAAGAAATCGGGGACTATATACGCGTTAGGCTACTGCAACCTACATGGATTATGGGAATCTAGCGTTAATATAAAAGCAGAGTAAACACCTTTCTTCTAAAAATAATTTAAGGATAAATTACGCATGTTTACTTCTTTAGCTCCTTAACTTTTTCAGTTATCTCGCTCACTAAACTAGCTGCTTCTCCAGCATCAACGATAGCCACACTAGCAGCCTGAACTTCTATTCCAGCCGCCTCTCCTAACTTCTTCTTACTGGGTACGTATACATACGGTATCTTCTTCTCTTCAGCCAACAACGGTAAATGCGCTACTATCTCTGGCGGATCTACGTCTTCGGCTATTACAACCAGCTTAGCTGTTCCCCTTTCAACAGCTTTAGTGGTCTCATTGGTTCCCTTTTTGAGTTTCCCCGTTTCTTTAGCCTTCTTCACTGCATCATATGCCTTTTCGGCTAAATCGGATGGTACTTCGAATCTCACGTAAAACGGTTTAGACATCTTTCATCCTCCTCCCCATATGGGTCGTCTTTGCGGATACTAGAAAAGTGGGTGTAATTTATTTTTAAACTTATGGTAAGCATCTTGTATGACTAGGAGGTGCCTTCAATGTCCTGCTTGAAGATAGGTCCCGGGGATAAAGCCCCAAAACTCGTGAATGCGCTAATAGAAATTCCGATGGGCGGTAGTGTAAAATACGAGCTTGATAAGGAATACTGCATCATCAAGGTAGACCGGTTTCTATACACCAGCATGGTTTACCCATTCAATTATGGGTTCGTGCCAGGAACACTAGCTGAAGACGGAGATCCTATTGATATAATAGTTCTAAGCAGAGAACCTGTCTATCCAGGCAGTATAATAGAGGTTAAACCTATAGGAATGCTAGTAATGAAGGACGAAGCAGGTATTGACACTAAAATCATAGCGGTACCGAAACAAAAACTTGACCCACTTTATAGTAATATAAACGACATCAATGACGTACCTGAAATCACTAAGAATAAAATCAAGCACTTCTTTGAGCACTATAAAGAACTGGAGCCGGGTAAATGGGTAAAACTGAAGGACTGGCTTCCAGCTGAAAACGCACATGAAGAGATTACCAAAGCTATTGAAAGGTACAAATAGTCATGATAGATGTTGCTGAATAATAGGTGCGTGTTTTGAATAAACAGCGGAGTACTCCTTACAAAGTATTCTTGTTTTTTGCATTAACATCTATTCTACTTTTCAGCATTAGTAATTCTGTTCAAGGCGAGGGAGCGCAATTCTATAAAATAAGTTACTTTATATCAATAAATTATGTCCCGATAGGGTCCATCGACGTTATGGCTAATCCTTATTACATGGAACTAAAAGTTATAAAATACCACCCCACTTCTCCCCAGTATAGCCAACTAGAGCAAGCAGTTTTCTACTTGCTAAAAACCTCGGAAAACTACTGCTCTACGGGGCATACCGGCTCAGTTGATCAAGCCTTAACATATTATGTTGAAGCTACAAGGGAGATGTATGTAATTAGAGCAAGTAGAATTTCTGAGTTAGAGGAATCCAGCGGTGAAGTGCATTTACAATCATACAGTTATTATCCAAGCAAGTACTGTATTCCGTTGTATGGCAGAATCAAAATCTATCGTAACAATGTTCTGATAAATGAGTTAGAGTATACGATAGTATCATCTAATAGCGCACTACCTGGTAGCAATTCTCTAAACTCTGGGTCTATTAGGCTTTTTGTCTTGTTATCTGTAATGTTAATAACGATAGCAGCATTCCTGGTCATCTCACGGGCGGGTAAGTATAGAATAGTATAGAACAGTGGGGCTTGGATAATGCTTCAGAGAACTGGGAATATTCCATTAAAGATCTTGAAAAATGGTGCAATCGTGTTTGGAAATGTAAGTATAGACGGCTGTGGAAACAAGGAATACCGTGTAGTCACACATGCCCATGCAGATCACTATAAGCATATTCTAACTAGTTCAAAGAATGCGAAAAAAATTATAGCCACACCTGAAACATTCGCGATTCTCGATGGACTTGGCATTGTAGTACCTTATAACAAGAGATATGAGCTCAGTACTGGCAGGAAGATTGAACTTAATGATATGGTGAGCATTGAGTTCTTGAAGTCAGAGCATATTCCAGGTAGCGTTTCGACCGTTTTAACAGCCAATGAAATGACGGTTGGATATACTGGGGATTTCAAGTTCGAAGGCACGGAAGTTATATCTAAGCCTGATATTCTCATTATTGATGCAACCTATGGATCTCCTAATCATATTAGATCATGGACTAATATGGATGTACTGAATGAGATCCTTGCACTTTATAATGAATCTGAGAATAGGGTATGGCTATATGGTTATTATGGTAAAATCCAGGGAGTACTGCTTAAGCTTAGGGAATTGGGGTTCAATGAACCAGTGGTTATGACATCGAAAATGTACAGGATAACTAGGAATCTCTCCAAAATCATCCCAGACGGTTTCGGAGAGTATTTCCTTCTAGGCACAAGAGAAGCAAAAGATTTGCTTAGAAGCAAGGTACTGGTGATGGATCACGCAACTAGCTTCTACCGGTATAGAAACACTAGAATAGGAATGCATATTCTTTTAAACGGTTGGGAGTTTAGAAAACCGGTAGTCCAAGTGGATCAGAAATCATTTATAGCATCATATAGTGACCATTCAGATTACCTTGGAACCCTCAGATATGTTGAAGAGTCTAAACCGAAAATGGTAGTCGTGGACTCTTCTAGATCTGAGTACGCTGGGTTTTTTGCATATATAGTTAGGAGAAAACTAGGTATAGACGCGATAGCTATGCCCTTATAATGGGTGTTTCGTCTTTTGATCACGGAAGATATCCATAAAGCAATTAATGATATTCCCAGATTGTGGGTTAGGGGAAACTTTCTTGTACTCGCAACGATTCTTATAGAGATCTCGAGGAAAACCTTGTGGTACACAGGCTTCTTTAGCCACGATATCATGAACAATGCCTTTATAGGTTCTTCCCTTTTTCTCGGCATGCTAGCAGGTTTAGACCTTTTAAGGGTATATGTCTATATCTCATGGATTAGCGATCTAGCGTTTGAATTATCGCTACTTGCCTACTCTCAAGATTCTAGTTCCGAGTTACCCAACTCTTTAAACAGAGTTGGGTTTATTAGTGTGAGAAATCTTATGGAGGGAATCCTACTTACCTCAATCTCTTTTCTATTATGGATAAGTGTTCCAATAGGCATCTCTAAGTTGAACAGGTCTTTAATGAAGCTAGGTATTGACGAGAGACTTGGTAGGCTATCATGTTATCTAGGCTTAATACTTGGGTGTAAGACTGATCTGAGGAATATTCTTTCTATACTGGAAAAGAGGTTGGAAAGTATTATTTCGATTCTCCTAGAAACTCCCTTGGGATAGATTTTATAATCTTTTCCGCTTTACTCCTCAATAGCGGATAAAGATTCCTAGGGACATGCTTTATGTATCTCTCATCTACAAGTATCCAGTATCTTTTACAGTTTGAGCAAAGCATTACGACTACTGTAGGATTCGTCTTATCTCTCAGTACGCCTATCATTTCCTTGTGATCCATACCGCAGTAAGGGCATACTGGGTGGGATAAGCTGGATTGCTTCCATGTATAACCGCATAATGGACAGTAGAGCCATATTGATCCGTCATTGGATATAAACCCCTGATCGGTTTCTGTACCACAAACCGGGCAGATAGCTGTCTTATTCTCTGAAGGTTCGTTTTTTTCCATTAATATGTGGGATAAAGATTGTAGAATGGCTTGACCTATTAGGAGTTCAACATATGAGATATCCGTTATTCCATGCGAGTTCAGTATATCCTTGATAATCTCCCTCTCATTATTCAAATCCACCTCTTTGAGGATATTGTCCAAAACAGATAACGTGTTATCCAGGGTTACATCTATACCGTTGACTTCTATGTACTCGCTGGTTTTACCTCTAATCGCCTCCTGGATCGATTCAATCTTAACTGCATAAGAGTGATCAATATCAATGTTATATCGCTTTGCAACTTTTCGGAGAGTATCAGTGAACCCTTGTCTATTATCCAATACTAAACCCCGGGAGTTCGGTAGGATTTAAAAGTTAAAAGATTGGACGTTTAATGTTTGATTAGAAAATTATGTGGAAGAATGTCGAGGCCAATAATCCAGCCACTACTATGATCACTGCAGCAGTCGCTAGTGACGATTTTCTAGGTGCATCATATATAGCAGATCCGTACTCAGTAGACAACATGTCTCTAATGGCTATACCGTAATAGACTGCACTTATACCACTGTTCAATAGAGCAATTACTAGTAGAGGTAAAGAGTAGCTTGCTATTGCTGTAAACATGTAAAGCTTACCCCAGAAGCCTAGGAGTGGCGGTAGCCCTAGAAGGCTCAATAGTAATATTGCCATTGAAACAGATGACACCGGATCTCTATGGAACAGGCCTTTTATATCATCGAGCTCTGTGTAACCTTCTCCCATAACAGCAAATAGAGGTGCTTTGCTTATAGCGTAAGCAGCCACATGTATAGCTACTGCTGCAAACGAATACATAGCTAGTTGAATGTTCTGGGTTCCGGCAGCGTATGATATAGCTGTCAATCCAACTAGAATATATCCTATGTGAGCAATGCTACTGTATGCCAGTATGCGTTGGAGGTTTCTAGTAGTTAATGCCGCAAGGTTGCCCCAGAACATCGTTATAACAGCTAATGAGGCCAGGGTTATAGTGACTATTGTAGAAAACCCTGTGGAAGAAATGGAATATACCACTCTAGCTGTTATTGCTATGAAACCTATCTTCACTATGCCGGCTACTATAGATACACTGTACCCGTTAGCCTTTCCATATACATCCGGTAGCCACCAGTGGAACGGTACTATACCCAGTTTGAATCCTATACTTAGGATAAATGCTCCGAAAGCTAGTAATGCTGCTAAACCAGTCTGGTAGGACAATATTGTGAAAGAGCCCGTTATTACTATGTTCAGAGAGACCCAGACGGCCAGGAATAAAGTCGCAAGCGAACCCATGAAAGCGTATCTAACAGCTCCCTTGACACTTTCAGTATCTTTAGGTAATGCTATTACAACATAGCTAGCCACTGATACAAGCAACCATATAGCAAGCAATAGTAATGCATCATTTATACCCATTGCAAATATCAAGCCAAACTGTATAAGCGGCAGTAATCCGTAAACTGCGGGAGCAGTGGGCCACTCCTCAGCCTTCCCCTTTATGGCCATAAGAACTAGAGAGCTTGACAATGCAGATACCAACAGCATGAACGCTGAGAAACTATTATATGTCACTAGTCCGTTGAACAGTGTTACTGAGTCAGTACTTCTGAGTGCATCGAAAATAACATAGGAAACAGATGCAAATAGCAGAGTGGATAGCCATCCGAAAGCATAGGGTATCCTAGATTTCTCTAGTCTAAGCGGCTTAGTTAATGGTATAACTATACCAAGTGCCAGAATTATATAGGTTAAAACCGTGACTTCCTCCGCAACATCGTATACCATTACTCATTCACCCCCAAATCATGTAGAGTAGAAGTAGTAGTAGGCCTATCCCATATGCATAGTATGCCAAGTATAGGTCAGGTCTCCCTTTATGGGTTGACCTGAATCCCTTGGAGATCAATATAAATGCTATTGGTATGCCTATATGATAGAACGCGTCTATAAACCCGTCAACGTATCCTAGTATATCTATTATTCCAAGGAAGCCTCCTACTATGAATATGTAGATTAACGCGTTGATATACCATCTATCATATAGGAAAGCATGGAATATTCTCGCAGTTTTACTCGTCTTTAACATTGAAACAAAGTCAACTTTTAATGCCAAATATAGTGCTGGAACTAGGAGAACCATTGCGAGTACCCATGTGATTATACCATAGGTCGTTGCATTGAATTCTACTGCCAGTTTCACTGGTTCCTTGAATCCTAGTGTTCTTGAAATCAAGTTGGAGAAGTCTGCACCGAAACCAAAAGGCCATACTAATCCTATGACGAGAGCAGTGAGAGCCAGTATTGTGTAAGGCCATAACATCCGTGGAGGAGCTTCATGAAGCTCTGCTTCATGATGAGGTGGCTCGTAAGGCGGCATGTGGAATACCCTTATAATTGCTCTTGTAGTGTAAAAACCGGTTAAACCTGCTGTAAAGACTGCGAGTATCCAGAGGCTTTCCAGATGAGCTGCCTCAGCCGCGTGTATAATTCCTTCTTTGCTCCAGAAGCCAGAGAAGGGTGGTAAACCTGCAAGGCTTAATCCAGCAAGCCATATGGAGAGTGTTGTTATTTTCATGTACTTGCTGAAGTTACCCATGTTGTCTATGAAGCGGCTGTGAACGGCATGTATTGCCCATCCAGCAATGAGGAATAATGCTGCCTTGAAGACAGCGTGACTCATTAAATGGGCTGCACTAGCTGCTATGCCTTCATACGCCAATTCTTTCTGAGTAAGTAAACCTGCTGCCCCAACTCCTAGGAACATATATCCTAGTTGCGATGCTGTCGAGAAGGCGAAGATTAGTTTGAGTTCCCTGGACACGAGCGCCATGGTGGCCATCATGAAGGCCGTTATACCGCCTAGTAGTGCAATTATGTTGAAGTACTGTTCAGTTGCTGCAAGAGCGGATCCTCCTAACGCTACTGCCCCGTTATAGAATATCGGTGAGAATCTCAGCATGAAGTAGACTCCTGCTTTCACCATTGTGGCAGCGTGTATTAAAGCTGAAACAGGTGTGGGACCGGTCATTGCAGTTACAAGCCATTCGTGGAACGGGAATTGCGCGCTTTTTGCCAATGCACCAAGGCTAAAGACTAATAGTGCAGCAGTTAGTACGCCTTTTGATGCAAGGAACCCCATCCACCCTGAAGCAGTCTCCGAAATCTCAGGTATACTAAATGTACCTGTCACCATATAGAATAGAGCCATTCCTATTATCATCCCTATATCTCCGGCTCGAGTGAAAAGAATAGCTCTAACACCGCTGTGGCTTGGCTCGAAATACATGGGTGTTCCGAAGGCTTTTCTGCCCGGATCTCCTACCCATGTCTCCTCTTCATCTGTATACCAATGACCGATTAATGCATAGCTAGCTAATCCTGTACCTTCCCAACCCACGAACATCAGCACGAGGTTGTCAGCTAGCACTAGCAATAACATGCTTCCAACGAAGAATGTGAAGAAGAAGAAATATCTTTGAACGCCCCAGTCTCCTTTCATGTACTCTGTACTGTAGACTGCTATTAGAAATGATAACCATGAGACTACGAGAGCCATAAAGGCTCCTAACCCATCCATGTATGTTCCAAAATTAATACCTAAACTTGGCAGCCAAGAATATTTAGTATAAATTAGATGGCCACTGTATACAACAGGTAGTAATACAGTAGCTATAATAGCTGATACGAGTATACTACCTACTGAAACCCAATCGTAAACCCTTTCATCTCTTACACCTAAAATCCAGAGTATTGCTAGTACTGACGCACCTAAGTATGGAGTTAACCATATCCAGATAGGATCTATCATTGCCATCACCCTCCTATTCCTGCAAACAAGAATGTTTTATGAATCACTTCGAGCAACCCGTGATAATAGGGGTTTATCCAGAGGAAGAAAACAACACCCATTACCCCTATGAAGAGCATAGAGTATTGTAATGCTCCAGGAGTTTCCGTTCTCATTTCAGCCTTATCACTCCTCGGCTTATTATAGAATATCCTCCTCATAGTGACAAACGAATACGACGCTGATACCATTAAAGCTACTATCACTAGCATGACAATAGGTATGAATTCAGTCGTCAATGCCACATCCTTAAATAACCCGAATACTATGAATAACTCACTCCACATACCTATAGTTGGAGGCATTCCAACCAGATGCATGAAGCCTAGTAAAGCTAGCGCTGCAGTTAACGGGTACTTTCTAGCAAGACCGCCCATAAGTCTAATATCCCTAAGGCCATGTAACTCTGTTATAAATACGCCTGCAGTCATGAAGAGGAGGGCTTTTCCGAGGGCATGTGAAAGATACTGTATCATGGCTCCCGTTATCCCTATAGGTGTCAGGGTAGCTATTCCAAGAAGCATATATCCCATTTGGCTTATACTAGAGTAAGCTAGGAATCTCTTGAAATCTGTTTGTTTTAGTGCAACGAGGCCGCCGTATATTACAGTAGTAAACGCCAAGTAAATCAGGATCCACTTGTACTGAGCAAAGAAACTAGGGAATATGGGTACTGTTATTCTAGCTAGTGCATAGCCGGCTAAGCCGATAAGATTCGGGGATAAGAGCGCTGAAATGGGCGTTGGAGCTTCTGCATGAGCATATGGCAGCCACATATGGAAACCGAATACTGCCATCTTAACGAATAAGCCTAATACCATTAGTAACGCAACATATTTGGCTGCAGTTCCTAGCATGTTTGCAGTACCGGTTATTGGAGTCATAGTATTAACATCTAGGTAGTCAAAATTCCCTACATGGAACCCGTAGTAAAGGGCGCCTGATAGGAACATTACTGCACCTATGTGAGTCCAAACAAGATAAAGTATAGCTATTCTCTTCCGGTCACCGTATCCATAATACGCTATCAGAAGAAATGAAGGTAGTAGTGTTAGTTCAAGGAATATGTAGAAAAGCACCATATTCGTTGCGTATACGAGCCCCAGCATGGAAACAGAGAATAGAGAGTAAAGGAAGAAATAAACACCTAGCGACGGCGGCGTCTCACCAGCCTCCTTCATCTCAGTAATTCTTGTTTTCATGTAAGGAATAGAATAAATCGAGACGAAGGCCGTTACAAGGCTTACACCTGCAATTACCAAGCTCGAGAGACCGTCCAGTGTTAATGCAAACGTCCCCACTCCACCTATATGAGCCATCCAAGGGTCAACCAATCCCTCTCCAAGCAAACCCTTAAACGCAGCTATCGCAACCAGAATTACAGGTAATAATAAGGTTACTGCTAACGCGTATGCTATACCATCTATTTTTTCATCCCTAACTTTGACCCCGATCAGAGCAACAAGTAACGGGAGGATAATACTTATCCATAGTATAGGTATAGATGCCTCCATGGCTACACACCTCCTTCAACGTTTTCAGCTGATTCGGAATCCAAAACTCCCGTCTTCCTATAATATGCAGCTATTATAGCGACAACAACAGCTACCTCGGCTGATACAACGCTTACCAGTATAACTCCTAGAATAGTTGCATACACCGGGGCTGAAGTTATGACTTCTAGAATAACTAGAAAGACACCGTTGAAAACTATCTCCAATGAAAGCAGCATTCTAATTAGATTTCTAGTAGCTGCGAACCCGTATACTCCAATGCTTATGAGTAGCAAACCAGTTATAGTGATCGTATATCCTATAGACTCTAATGTTATAGCTGTCATGGCACATCACCTCTTTGCTAGAGATATAGCTTCAATTATCGTGGCTGCAAGTGCCACAATGATTAGTACTAGCACACCCATATACCGTGACAACAGTAGATCGCTTATAACAGCCGTAGATGGTACTTTGGCAAAAGTAAACGCGGTGTAGAACCGATTTAAGTAAAGTGCTAAAACTGCTAGTGTAAGTATCCCCGCGGTCAAGCCTAGATACTCGTTTCTAACAGTGGTTTCTTTGGCTCCAAGTAATGAGACGCTTACAATAATGAACATAACAGCAGCTCCAACATATACTAGTAACTGGACTATGGCCACTAAATGGAATCCCATGAAGGCAACCATCAAACTAACCATTGATGCTGTCAATGCCAATGACACGCTAGAATAAACTAAATCTTTTCCTCTTACAGTTAAGTATGCAAAGTAAAGTATGAACGCGGAAAGAATCGTTATCCCGAGATAAGTATAAACCAGCTCCACTAAGACTCACCCCCCTCATTTGCAGGAACCTTAACTAACCCCTTCTCCGGGTCAAAGACGTATCTAACGGGAACCCCTTCCTTAATGCTAGGCGACTCTACTTTCTGCTGGAACTTCTCAAGATCAAGATCCATCTCATCCATATTTAGATAAACAACATCATGCACTGGTAGGTGATACAGAGCCTCTGTCGGGCATACATCTACACACATTCCACAGAATATGCATCTGTTATAATTAATAACAGGATATGGCTTGGGTTTCTTGCCTTCTTCAAGTGTTACTTTAATCATTTTCATCGCAGAGGCCGGGCATATTCTTGCACAAGTCATACATCCTATACATTTTTTCATATCTAATACTATAAATCCCCTATACGTATTCCTCAACTCTATATATTCATATGGGTATTTTAGTGTGAATCTGTTTGGATTAGCAAAGTACTTCAGGCCTACAAGTATAGCACCTAGATTACCCGTTATGGCGTTGATGAAACGCGGTTTAGGTGTTTCTTTTTGAACTACCTTACCCGGCATTACCCATACACCCCCATGTATGCTTCAAGTAGAGCAATACCGAACCCTATTAGGGCCAGAGGCATGAATACTCTCCAAGCCCCATCTAGAGCTTGGTCTACCCTAAATCTACCGTAAACTGCTCTTAGGAAACTTATTACAGCCATAACTATTGTCGCCTTCACGAGAACTATTATAACTGGGATTATATAGCCGTCTATAAGATGCATCCCCGGCTTATATGGCAGCCATCCGCCTAGGAAGACAAGTGTAAAAAGCACTGTATAGACAAATCTTTTAATATACGCAGATCCCATGTTTATACCATACATTAACCCTGAATACTCTGTAAATGCTCCAGCTACTATCTCATTCTCCGCCTCAGGGATTTCGAATGGGAACCCACTTGTCGCCATCAATATGGCTGCAAACATAGTAAGAGCTGCTATGGGGTTTGTGAACAACATCCATTTGTAGAATGGGGTTTGAGCATTCACTATATCGACAAGATTATACGATAAGACGGCGACTCCTCCTGATAAAGCCGTGATAACTATGAGTAATTCATATGCTGTTATTACGAATGATTCTCTAAGACTGCCTATGACGGTGAATTTGTTATTACTGGCCCACCCTGCAGCTACAATGAATATTGGAGAAAGCGTGCTAAGAGCTATTGTTAGTAGGAGACTATATTTCATTGGGAATGGATAATAATAGGACGTGCTTGTAAAGGGCATTGACACTACTGGTAATAATGATAGTATAAGAGCTGTCAATGGGGCACCTATAAATATTGGTTTATCAACTGTTGCTGGAACTATAATTTCCTGGAACGCGTATCGCGTTAGGTCGGCAATTAACTGTAGGAATCCTCCTATTCTAGGGCTTATATGATAGGGCCCTATTCTCATTTGGACTCTAGCAGCTGTTTTTCGTTCAAACCATATTATGAAAATAACTATCAGTAAGGCAGCTACTAGGCCTGGTGCTATCACTAGCTGGAAGAGCGGAGGCCAGAATATAATATCTATAATCAGTCTAACCCAGTCTATCACGGCACATCACCTATCTGCTTCGGGTGGGAAGTAGTCTATACTACCGTATATCGCGGGAAGATCGGCTATTCTGTGACCAGGCACTATATATTTGAAAACAATCGCATTTCTAAACGAAGGAGATACTACTCTCACCCTATAAGGTTTCATAGCGTTTTGACTTTCTACCATATAAACTACCTCTCCCCTCCCAGCCTCTGCTCTTGCAAATGCTCTACCAGCCGGAACTTTTAGATTAGCGAGCAGTGGTAAAAGCTTGACCCTCTTGGTTTCTTGGAACACTTTCTTATATAGCGGCGGAGCTTTAGCCCAGAACTTTTCATGCATAGGATCTCCATCAGGGATCTTCTCTAGAACCTGTTTTATTATATTAAGGCTTTGCTGAATTTCAACTATACG
Organism: Candidatus Tiamatella sp.; assembly: GCA_015522645.1. Taxonomy (GTDB): domain Archaea; phylum Thermoproteota; class Thermoprotei_A; order Sulfolobales; family Acidilobaceae; genus Tiamatella. The sequence continues at coordinate 27,799 of WALV01000011.1, read as the reverse complement.
GATCCATGCCCGTGCAAAGGAGTCTCCCTCATCATATACGGGGACTTCGAAATCTATTTCGTCATACGCCTCATAGGGCTCTATTATTCGAACATCGTATTTTATACCTGAAGCCCTTACATTTGGACCCACTATTCCAAGCTTAGCTGCTAGATTCTTACTTATTACTCCTACATCTATCAACCTCTTCTGAATAACAGGGTTATCGAGAAAGATCTGCTTATACTCCATGAGCCTCTTGGACATATACCGAACCGCTTTCTCTGCATCCTCCTTGAAGCCTTGAGGAAGATCTCTTCTAACTCCTCCGGGAACAGCATAGGTGTGAGTGAGGCGGGCTCCAGTTAGTCTCTCAGCTAGCTCGACAAATACTTCTCTATCTCCAAATGGCCACATGTACATGGTTGAGTGCCCTAGGAATACTCCGAATATCCCCATGCCATAAAGGTGGCTGGCAACTCTGTTTATTTCGCATAAAAGAACCCTTAGATATTTAGCTCTAGGCGGGGGCTCTATGTCCATGAGTTTTTCAACTGCTTCTACGTAAGGTAATGTAATATTACACGCGTCGAGAATAGCCATTCTTTCCATTAATGGAACAATCTTAATGAATTCACGGCCTTCAGCTAGTTTCTCCATTGTCCGATGTACGTATCCTAGGTCTGGATCTACTTCTACTATAACGTCTCCATCTACTCTAATTATTATTCTCATATGTCCGCTTCCAGGATGCTGTGGACCTATGAACACTTCGTATAGATCCTTACCAATTTTCTTTAGATCCATTCCTGGGAGTTTACTTGGTATTGTTGTTGTCATGCTCATTTGAATATCCCCTCCTCTTTTACAATGAAGTCTTTCCGCAGAGGATGCTGGTCAGCTATCTCCTGTAACAGGAGAATGGGTCTGAGGTCGGGGTGGCCTTTAAAGTTTATGCCAAAGAATTCAAATGTCTCTCTTTCTAAGAACTCTGCACTAACCCATATATCACTTAGCGAGTCTACCTCTGGGTTTTCTCTAGGTATTCTCGTTTTTAGCTCTATAATATATTTTGCCAACTCAGTGTTTAGATAGCTCGATGCGTGGTATATGACTTCGAATTGGTTTTCCTTCTTATAGTCAACTGCTGTCACCGTTTTTACATGGTCGAACCCCATATCTAACAGGCGTTTTGCGGCTTCACGGAGTTTAGCGCTTTCAACAGATACAGAAATGAATCCCTTCCCCTCCGTAATCTCCGGGTTTAGATCAACCAGTTTTTCCTTGAGTTCATCAATGATAGTCATAGCCTACTCACCCTCCTTTTTCACGAGGTATTCTATCTTATCCTCTCTCACTCCCTTGGTTATCCAAGAGCTTGCTACACCCTTGCTGCGTATGATCTTTTGAAGCTCAACAATAGATCTAGCAACAGCCTCTGGTCTCGGCGGGCATCCCGGTATGTAAACATCGATAGGAACAATTTGCCAAGGCCTAACTATATTATAACTGTTATGGAAAATCCCTCCATCAAGGGCACATGCACCCATGGCAATAGCGAATTTGGGGAAAGGCATCTGTTCCCATGTGATTCTAACCGCTTTAGCCATTTTCTTGGTGACTGTTCCCTCGATTAGCATGAAATTCGTTTGCCTAGAACCAATCCAGGGTAATGCTCCGTATCTCTCTGCATCAAATCTTGGACTCCATGTTGCAGCGAACTCACAGCCGCAACAACTTGTTGTAAGGTGAACGGGCCATAAACTGAATGCCGTAGCCCAATCAATCATTTTTCCTAGTTTAGCCTTATTCATAAGTAGCTCTGCTGCTTTGTTAGCTGCAACATCTATATTACCAACATAAGCTTTTCCTTTCTCTTCGACCATAATGCGTCACCTCCACATCCATTCCCATATTTTCCTAGATTCATACACTGCATAAGCTAGAAATGGTATATATACTATAAGGAATATACTATAGAATTGAAGTGCATAATTCAGTTTTGTCGTGTTAAACACAATAAAAGATAACACAATGATGGGCTCCAAGGCCAGGAATGAAATCAAATAACCGAGGTACTGCATAGAGACCCTCGTCTTAGCCTCTCCTGACGGTGGATTCGAGGCTTCGTATCTCTGATACTTAAACGGCTCAGTTTCCTCTACAACAGGGTGTTCCCTGACTATTTTCCTGATAAAAATGACAACTAACCATAAAACTAGTATTAAAATAACTGGAAGCACTACTAGCCCTGTGACCGCAGCCACCATAGGATCCGACAATAACGACGCTAAGCCCATAAGCATCCCCTCTAGCCGAGGGATTAGCTTGCCCACATTTGTATATATAAACTTTAATTAACATTATCCGAAGAGAAAAGAGGAAAATGTGTCTTGACGAGTAAAAGGGATTTAGAACCCTATGAGATCGTCTAGCTTTGGCGGGTGAGGAGGTAGACCTTTCCTTTCCCTTATCTTCTTAATTAACTCGTCGATCATTGAATCAGGAACTGGACTCCATCTGCTGAATTCCGTGCCCCAGAAAGCTCTTCCCGCGGTAACGCTTCTAAGCTCAGCTGCTAAATCGAACGTCTCGGCTACAGGTATTTCTGCTATGATCCTAGCGACGTGACCCATGCTTATAACATCCAGCATTTTTCCTCTTCTCTTTGCTAGAACAGAAGCAATAGTACTTACATAATCCATTGGAGTACGTATGTCTAGCTTCTGTATAGGCTCTAGTAAAGTAGGTTTAGCGGTTAGTATCCCAGCGTAAATAGCGTTTCTAACTGCCGGGTATATCTGAGCTGGACCCCTATGTGCAGGATCCTCGTGAACCATTGCATCGTGCAATACTACTTTAACTCCTCGAACAGGTTCAGCTGCTAACGGCCCTTCCCTCATTGCTAGCCTATACGCCTGAATTATAGTATCTTGCACTTCTCTGAGGTGCTGTATACCCGAGGTTTTATTCACAAATATATCGAGGTTTTCGTCGAATGCCCATATTCTCCTTGCCTCATCGTAATCCCATCCAGCTTTATCGCGAAGAATTTTCGCCCTTTCCTTTACATCTTGGTCTTCTCCAATGTCCCCGCTCTGCATTAGTTTTATTGTTTCCTCGTTTAACGGCTCAACTGATATATAGAATCTATTATGCTTGTTTGGACTCTTACCTTCGAAGACTTGGCTGGATTTACGTACGCTCTCACGATATACTACTATTGGAGGGCTTGCTTCTACCTCTATTCCATAGTTCTCTTTTAGGAGCTGTAGGGTGATTTCAAGATGTAATGGACCCATACCAGAGAGTAGGTATTCCCCTGTTTCTTCATTGATCTTCACAACCAGGTTCGGGTCTTCAATGCTTAGTCTCCTAAGTGCTTCAATCATTTTAGAGAGCTCCTGAGGTTTCTTTGGTTCTATTGCAATAGTAACTACTGGTTCACTTACGTAATGCATTCTCTCGAAGGGAGCTGCCATGTCTTTTGCTTCAATATCAACCGCTGTTTCACCTGCCCTAGCCCTATCTAATCCTAATACAGCAGCTATGTTTCCAGCTGTTATTTCCTTTGTAACTTCTCTATAAGGACCCATGAAGAGGCTAACCTGCAATACTTTCTGCTGTACTCTGCTGTTCACTAGCCATAACTCCTTTCCGGGTTTCAGCGTCCCCGAAAAGACCCTGCCTGTAGCTACAAGCCCTGCATGTGGATCTATTCGTATGTCATTAATGAAGAACACTACAGGTCCTTCCGGATCAGCTTCTATCATTGCTTTAGCTAGAGAGTTATTGAGGTCTCCCTTCCATATTTTTTCTATTCTATATTTCTGTGCTTCTCTAGGGTTGGGAATAAACCGTACAACCATGTCTAACAGTGTTTCATGTAATGATGCTTTCTTCGATAACTCGGCAACACCTTCCTTACCTTTATTGTATGCTTCTATGACTTCTGCAAACGTAATCTTTTTCTCTTGTGCCATCGGTATAGTGAAACCCCACTTATCTCTTGCAGAGCCGAATGCTACTGTACCGTCTGCGGGATTAAGTTTCCACTTACTCTTGAACCGCGGTTCTGCGTAAAGATCTATCAGGTTATTTACCTCTCGAATAACTTCTACAAACCTCTGCTGTATTTGTTGCGGAGTATACCTTAGTTCCTTTATGAGCCTATCAACCTTGTTTATAAACAAGAGTGGCCTTACTCTTTCCTCGAGCGATTGTCTTATAACGGTCTCTGTCTGAGTCATAACGCCTTCAACCGCATCAACTACTACAATGGCACCATCAAGTACTCTAAGGCTCCTGGTTACTTTACCGCTAAAATCCACGTGGCCGGGAGTGTCGATTAGGTTGATAATGTACGGTTGCCCTTTATACTCGTGGTAAAGGCTAACGTTAGCCGATTTTACTGTTATACCCCTCTGCTTTTCAACGCTAAGATAATCCAGTGCCAGGGCCTCCCCAGCTATTCTCTCGGAAATCATTCCAGCAGCAGCTAACAATGAATCACTCGTTGTTGTCTTTCCATGGTCGACGTGCGCTATTATACCTATGTTTCTAACATGCTCTAGGTCTCTCATCAGTTTTTCTATTTCAGATACCATCTTGAAACGGGCCATTACTTTACACCCACTATATCACATCGTTTTGGGTGGATTCTCCATCGGGGGTTTTAAATAATGACTCGAAAGGAGGTGCTTGTACTAAGTAAAGTCATCTAAGCGATAACTTTTCTCTGAATGAGAAGAGTAACTCGTGTGTAGAACCTTATAGAGTTCAAGTGCTCTTTTCTCACCTATCCCTGGGATTTTAGCTAAATCCGATAATCGAGCGTTTACTATTCCTTCTACACTGCCAAAACGCTCCAAAAGACGCTTGGCTAGTTTGGGGCCAACGTGAGGTAGTGACTGGACTATGTATAGCTGCCAGTCCTTTAGACCGGATAACTTGGGTTTTTTATGGATAACTATGAACTGACCTCTATTAGAATATATTCTTTTCGCAATATAGTAAATCACTTCTGCAGCGTCTTGAGAGTTATTCGCCATTAAGATATGTAGTCCATAAGTTATTGCAAGAGAGGCTAGAGACGAATAGAATTTGACTCGATCCTTATAGGAGACATATTTTCCTTCAACTATAATCATGGGATAACTATATGAAGATGCCATTCTGGAGGCTTGATCAAACAGCCTTCCATCATATAGGCTTTTAATATAATCGCTCACTGTTTTCCGTTCTATGACAACATCGTTCGAAACAAGATAGTCTCCTATATCAAGCCTCTTATAAACAACGAGGAGTTTTCTCTCCAGTAGAGAGGCAACTGTACTGCCTTTCTCTCTAACATCCACATATACCCTCAGCTTGGCGTCAGGAGCTTCGCTCATTACAAAATTCACCAAAAAGATCCAGAAATTTCTTCACTTTTTTATCCCTACTTCTCTCAAATCCTTTTAAAACACCTTCAAATAATGCACTGTTAAAGTGGCCTCCACCACTCCCTGTTCCTAGTTTTCCAGCAAGCCAGGATGCAAAAGCCGATATATCTACAGTGTTATCCCTAGATCTCAACGCTATTCTAGTGGCATCCTTTTTGTCTGAAAGGACGATAGCAATATCTGCTCCATTATTAACTAGTACTCTAGCTACGTTAGACTCGAAGGACCCAATGTGGGTTCCAACCACTATGAAACCGCATATTTCTCTTAGAATGATCCTTTGACATGCTTTTAATATGGCAATACGTTGACTCCGGTCTTCCTCTTTTTCTAGTAGATTCAGCGCCTCAAAATAGTTTCCTCCAAAAACCCTTAGTATTTCCATTACCTTGAAAGTTTTCGAAGTTATATTCAGGAATCTCCTTGAGTCATACACGATACCAGACATTAGCATAGTAGCAAGACATGGAAGTATATTGTCATCACGGTTTTTTCCCTTCAGAAAAGCTTCTAAGATAAGGGCCATTATTTCTGAGGTAGAAGAATACTTCTCACCGCCCACATATAGATTGGACTGGAGTTTTAATTCTCCTGTTTTATGGTGGTCAACTGTGATCACGTATTTAGAGTGTCTTAAAATTTCAGAGAAACACCCCAATTGCTCTGGATTAGCTGTATCAACGGTTATAACAATATCAGGGTTCTGGTCTACTTCACTACATTCGGATGTAGAAATGCTACTAATGTGACTCCCTGAACATTTCGCATATCTTTCCAGTATCTTATGAGAGTAAGCCGCGATTCCTTCGGGGTAGCATAGCGTTAACCTACATTTGCTACATAGATTGTTAACTATGTAATATGCTGTTAAAGAGGAGGCAACTGCGTCAGGATCAGCGTTTTTGTGAGTCACGATACATATCCTAGACCTATTATCTTCTTTTAACTTACCTGATATAAGGTCAACAATATCCTTCATCAACTATCTCCTCGAATTTTTCCCTAAGCTTATCAACAAGCCTTGCTAAAGCATCGTCATAACTCGGTGGAACCGGCTTATTGCCCTTTGCATTTACATCGATTCTCAACTTCAATGTGTTATTTTCAGTTATATCAACATTCAATACTAGATCTAGAGAGTCAAACGCCCGCCAGGGATAGGAGCGAAGTAGTTTATGTAAGTAGCTTTGTAGTTCTTCAATAATGCAAGTGGCTTTATCAGCGTCCATGCCCAAACCGTATCCCTCAAATGAAGGTTGGTAAATTCAGGGTTAAAGATGAATATGGAATAGCCTATTGAGAAGCGTGTAGGAAGGGAAAGAGTCTTACTCCTGTTTACTAACTGACTGATATTGCTTCGCAAGTAATGCCTTCAGTTTCTCTTCAGTTTCCTTTAGTTCAGCCGTGTATTTTTCTTCTTGGTTCTTGAATTTCCCTAGTCTTGCCTCTAAAATTTCATGTTTCTCTTTGGCTTCGCTGAGAATGTCTTCTTTCTTTCTTTTAACGAGGACTCCTCCTATTGCTTCATACACGTAGTCTTCCTCGACTTTCTGCTCCAGGACTTCTATTAAGCGTTTTAATTCCTCTATTTCAGCTTCTGTGGCCATTCTCTGCTGCAAAAGGCTTGATATGAAATCTCTTAACTGATTATACCTCACCGCTAGGGATTGCACTTCCGGTGGAACCTGTTCTGCCATCGAATTACACCCAGAGAAAACGCTGTTTTAGGGTAGTATTAAAGATTAGCCTTATAAACATCCAGTATTACTTTCAATAATCCTAGATAAGAACTCAGTAAAGCCTGTAGATCTCCTTTTTTATGGGCTTTTAAACTGATTACAACTCGTTTATTACAGTATAATCTAATTATTCCCCGAGCCATCTTCTCTTCCTCCTTAATCTCAGGTGCGAGTGAATCACATAATACTCCATAAAAATCCGCTCCAGCTTCAGTAACTTCTATTATTGCTTCTATCAACAATCTTCCTCACCCTAATGATCGGGCCTGCTATAGTCCCAGTTTGACGATAAAACCTAATGACAAACAATTCATTCATAGTATCAATTTCAATGTATCTAGACACTTCTTTATCACTTCTCTTTAAACAAAAGGTATAACCTGTTAAACGGTTAATTAAATCTGCTAATAACTCTGTTCCAACCGAATACGAAATACAGTACTTACCGTCATAAGGCTTAGGCTTTGATCCGGTTTTTTCTTTATAAAGAGTAATACCCTTCAGAATCAAGTTAAACCATTCATCTAATACATGTTTTATAACATTTACATGATATACCTTTATGAGACCGGGGTTTCCCTTTTTCTCATGTACTACTAGAATATAACTAGTTTTACTTGATATAGCATTATCAAGTAATTCCTCCAAAGTGGCCTTTCCACGGTTGTATTTTACGAAAACCGGGACTGTAGACACTAATTCATTAATGAAACTTCTAGTTCTATTGCTAGGTTCTCTAGAGGTAGTCACTAGCACCGGTAAAACAGTTCACCTACAATCGCTAACTTTTTTAGTTAAAAAATAGATGAAACCAATGGCTGATTAGAGCATTTAACGCGTTCTACTTTGATAGAAACTCTTCTCTATCCAACACCATTACCTGTGGATAAGTTGTGCTTAGACCCGTATTTGGAATATATGCTCCTCCAGCCCAAGTCGCACCGCACTTCCTACATTTCCATATTCCCGTGGAAACTCTATAGACTGTCCCGACAGAACCGCAGACAGGGCATTTGTGAGGCGCATATCGTCTCCCTAATATCTTCTTAACTCTCTTTCTCAGCGTTGAACCATAACGTGGGCCATAACGACCTACTACACCTACGAGTTTCGTTCTCCTTGCCATGCCTCATCTACCTTGCTATCCTTCATTCCCCTCTTTGTTTAGGACTAAGTCAACTGCATTAAAATATTTCGGGGCAACAGTTACAGCTAATTCCATAGCTTTAATAATTTCATCCACCGACATCCCGCCTTGACCCATTTTCTGAATACCTGCTATTCTCCCGTCACGGCTGATGGAAAACGCTATACGTGAATCTGCTACTACTTCCTCATCTAGACTAGGATCCACTATGAAATGGCTACCTATTTTTGCTATATGCACATAGATAGCCTCTTCCTTTAGGGGTAACGTAGTTTTTGCTGACTCTTTATTGATAATTATGTCTTCTCCTTCTATGGTATAGCTTGGTATTTTAGTTAGTTTTAATGCAGTTAATGCAGCTAACATTGAGGCATCCAGAAGGTTCCCGTCATGATCTATTATATATAGGTCAACCCACACTATCCATACCTTCTTACCTGGTATAATTACAAGCTTTTCTAATTCAACTGCCCCAAGTTCTCTGAAGCTTCTATCAATTACCCTGGAAAGCTCTATGGCGTTCTCGTCCGGAGGTCCGGGCTCAAACGAAGGAGATGCCAAGGGGACGAACTCTGCATGCACCGTTAGGACGCCTAAATCAGGCATATCCTGGAATGGCTCCCCTACTTCCATTTTCACGCCGGCAATCACCTTCGTTTTCCCTAGCTCAACATATGCTGAACCTTCGGCCTTGTCTAGATAATTTGTGACTATTTTAATTGGACGAATGTCTTCTGGTTTTCTTCCATCTATCCTCAGCCCTTTCTCGATCATTGAAAGTATCATGTTCTTCTTGAGCTGAGGGACTATAGGTACCCTAAACGGTGTAAACGACACTTTATTCACCTCAAACTTGAAGTACACTTGAATATTTTTCAAGCAGGGTTTTCCTTTGCATTTCACTGACCTTCTCAAGAGTTTTTTTCGCCATTTCCATAGCCTGGACAAATTCTTCCTTGGTAAGAACACCGTTCAGCTGGAGCAAAGTAACTAAACCTAACTTCGTAGCCATGGCAGCAGGCATATCAGCTTCTCCATACATGTCTTCAACCTCATCTATATCAACAACTAGAACCCCGTTAACTTTGCCTATAGCAACACCTGATACTAAATCCCTCATAGCTATCCCAGCATCTGCGAGGGCTAGGGATGCAGCTGTTACTCCCGTAGTCCTTGTTCCACCATCGGCTTGCAGTACTTCGATGAAGAGATCGATCATCGTTCTAGGGTATAGCTCCGTGATAACAACGGGTTCAAGGGCTTCTCTAATTACTTTAGACAACTCTATTTCCCTTCTAGACGGTGCTGGGCTCTTCCTTTCTCCGGTTGAGAATGGAGCCATGTGGTATCGTACACGCAATATGGCTCTATCAGGCAGAACCATGTATTTCTGTATTGGTTCCCTAGGACCATAAACCGCAGCTAGCACCCTCGTTTTCCCAAAGGAAACATATGCTGATCCATCCGCGTTCTCGAGAACACCTACTTCCATGTGTATAGGGCGCGGATCCTCTGGTTTCCTTCCATCAAGCCTTGTTCCGTCTTCTTTGATTAACTGAGGGGTTTCACCGTACTTCATCTACAATCAACCTCCTAGGAATTTGAAAGTTGCTCTTTCAGAAAACTCCTCACCCTATCGGTGAGTCCTGATGTATGGGCTTCGGCTTCAATTCTCTTTATCGCAAGTGTAACTACGTCTTCTAAATGAGAGTTCTCGCAGTCAATATGTATAAGTCCATTGACACCTACAGTAATATCGCATCCTGATTCCTCTATTAACATGTTAATCATGCTCCTCTTCTTTCCAATAACCCTGGGGATCCGACTAGGCTTTATTTCTATCACTTTCCCGTTCACAATTTTTCCGAACTTATCACTTCCCTTTAATGTTATAAATGGGCTTCTAAACCTGTCAAATGAGCTTATTTTGCCGATAACGTAGTCTCCTTCTACTAGATAAAGAGATAATGTTTCATTCGCAGGGTTGAAGGGTCTGTTTAGGAATTCTTGAGCTGTTAGAACCGCGTTATATGGCGCTCGTATATCTATTGTCCAGTATGACAGTCCCACATTAATCACTATGCCTATAACTATGTCTCCAGGTTTTGGTATGTATATATTTTCAAGTGGGATGAAAACTTTCTTTTCCTCGCTAATCTCTAGTACTCCTGGGAGAGCGGCGTAAACCTCGTTTCCTAATTTGTATGTAGCATAGTTTCTTCCGAGTCCTCTTACTTCCAGTTCAGAGCCGTTTAATTTGTCTCCTGGCAATACGATTGTCTTCTCTTCAGCCATTTTATCAATCCACCACTTTTATCTGGATTTGTGCTTTTCCTTTTGTAAGCTTATTAACTGCATTTATGATTTCGTTTTGGGCACCTGCGGGGATTTCGATTTCTGCAACTAAGCTTCCGTCTGACTTCCATTCGGTTTTCTTTAGCTCTCCTAGCCTGCTGAGTTCATTATATGATCTTCCTGAAAATTCAGGTGGAATTGAAACCTTAATTATCGCTTTAGCAAGCCTTATGGGAATTACACGTGCAATCCTTTTAACGGCCTCAACGGCTTGTACCTCAGCTGACTTGTTCAAATCAACACTTATACGTAGCTCCTCGAATAGATTTTCGATTCTCTTAACAGGTATAGGTAACTTGGTCTTTGGATCCACCGCATTCTTAACTATATAATTAATTACCTGCCTTTTCTTCGCCTCAAGCAAATGCCGTCTCTGAGCAGAAGTTAACTGGAGTTCTCCTTGGCGTAGTATGATATCGGTGATTTTCCTCATATCATCAGTTCCAAAAGCCTTCTTGATGGACTCGGGGCTTGCTTTCAAGCCCTTTCTCGCATCTTTGTATATAGTATCGCTCATCAGTAAGTCGTCAAGATTTACTTTCTCACTGGACCTATATTTAAAAGCCAAATCGGGGTTAACTAAGATCTCGAATTTATTGCCTCCTATTTCTATTTTAGCTATAACATACTCGTGCCCGCTCAATATATAGCCACCTAATCGATCAAATAATTATCATTAAAAGCCTGTATGGTTATCAGATTAAAATCAATATCCTCTGCAGAACTGATATAGTGTGATATTTAAAAACAACCCTGTCAAGTTTAAGATAGAACCCTAGAGAGAACGTCCTTTACTTCCCCTCTCGATAACTTCCCAAACTTGCCAGTCTCGACTAGAGCCATGCCAGCATCAAAGTTTTCTTCCGCCAACTCTTTAATGTTCTCATTTCTCTGTTGCATTGAATAAATCATTGCCTTGAACGCTAGCTCTAAAGTTTCTTCAGGAGTCATATCGTGCTTATAATGGGCTTCTAAATACTCGTTAGCCCCTTGAGCACCCATTCCTATTGCTATTGCGTGATAACCAATATATTGCCCTCCCGGCTCAGTCCTTAATAGCCTTGGAGCACCGTCAGGATCTATCCCGCCAAATATCATGGAGACACCGAAAGGCCTTACTCCTCCATATTGCGTGTATTGATGCTTAATATCAGCTACTTGTTTAGTTAGATACTCAATACTTATCGGATCACCGTAGAGAAGTTTATGTCTTATACTAACGAGCCTGGCATAATCTATTAGAACTCTCCCATCAGATCCGAATCCCGCAAAAGTAACACCTATATGATCGTCGATTATGAATACTTTTTCTATGCTATCAAGTTCCATAAGTTTTGTTACATACTTTTTCTCGGACAATAGAACTACTGCACTGTTAGATTTTACCCCTAAGCTAGTCCAACCCTTCCTAACTGCTTCGAAAGCATATTCTACCTGGTAGAGCTTCCCTTCAGGTGAGAAAATGGTTATCGCTCTATCATAACCCATTGCTTGCCCAGGCAATCCTGCCATAAACCACCGCCTCTATAATCTCATGATTAGCCTTATAAACAATGTTTTATTAAACGTATTGCTTCTTGATCCAAAAACAATTATCCCTATAATTATATTATTAAAGGATATAGTGTGCCCTGCGAGGATTAGTCTGATTAGTAACTAGAGATCAATCCTCTCTCAACTGATGCCCCAAAGCCTCTCCAAATATTTTATCCACTGACTCCCACATTCAAGAATAAAGCTTGTAAGTATAACCGCAGGATAAATTTAATACAAATAGAATGGTATGGTTTATCGGATGAGGATGTCGCTCCAGTGTGAGCATTGCGATGATCGACTCACGACGAGCTGACACATCATGACCTATTTGACAATATTATGTTATGGAGAAGCAGTGGTTCTCGTATTACTAGTAATCCTTCACTTAGATACTTACAGGAAACAAAAACATGCATCAAAAACAACATGCATCAACTCTTTTTCACATATTCAAAAGCTAAAAGGAAAGCCTAGGAAAAGGTACCTTGTAATAGAAGCTGTAGATAGTTCCAATGAGATCTTAGATAATTATAGGAGAGCAATGAAATGGTTTGAGGAAAGTTTCAGGCAAATAATTGGCGAGATAGGGCTGGTAAACGCTGGTTTTACACTAATAGACTATAATCCCCGCAGTCATAGAGTCATTATACGAGTCTATCACCATAAACTCGATAGTATACTAGGTGTCGTAGGAGTACATAATTCCCGTAGCCCTACGAAGCTAGCTGTGATAACTGTAACCGGAAGCATCAGGAAAGCGAGAAGCTTTCAAGGAAAATAATAAGGACACTCTCACTCAGAGAGTTGAAACAATTTTTATTACATCATTATCGTAAAGAACATGATTCTCACCAATCCTCTGCTTAGTTTTTGCGTTCACAGCATAAAGGAATCCTTTTCCTAGATCTGTATGAATCATATAAGCAAGCCCTCTAGCCGTAGTCCCACGTGGAACCAGGAAAGCATCTGGGAGTACTCTCCCCTCCTTGTCTGTATAATGCGTTGCATCTTCAACCGGATAAACTGTGATCATTTTAAGCACGTCAAACACTGCTATATTAATCGCTTTTTGAACGCCCGTCGAACCCCATTTACGTAACACATTATTTTCTATAGACTCCAACGCCTCTTGCTGCCGTTCAGTGACATTTTGTATGACTTCAAATGACGAATCTCCTGGTATGTATTTTATCAATCCTTTCTTTGAAGCATGCCTCAATGCCAGTTCAGCTATACTACTAACCGGTATAACTGGTATTTCCGGGAATTGTTCTTGTAAACATTTAATGTTCTCAGTCGATATGGGGTGATCTGCCTTATTTGCCACAATTACTACTGGCTTAGATTCCTCTCTCAGAACCTTAACAAACTCCATGAGATCTTCATCACTCCAAGTAGTTAACTTAGTTGGAGATCTCCTGGTTCTCTCAAACGCTCTGATTATATGTTCTTTTCTAACACTAAAACCTGAGAATCGCTGAGCTATAACACTATATTTGTCTGTATAAGATCCGGTGTCTAACGCTCTAGCAAACTTATCCCAGTCTCGCTTAATATTATTGAATATCCACATATCTATCTCGTTTAATATGAATTCAACCTCCTTAACTGGATTGAAACTGCCTGGTTTTACCGGTACACCATCCTCTGATGTTGAACCACTTGCATCGATTACTAAGAGAATTGCGTCTGCCTGCCTAATATTGTCCAAGAACTTATTACCTAAACCGCGACCCATATGAGCTCCCGGAACTAATCCAGCTACATCCATCAGTTTTACAGGTATAAACCGATTACCTTCTATACATAAGGAATTCCTCGGATTACATTGTTTCAAGCCTAGCTCTACATGAACGCATTGCTTTCTTGCATAGCTTACTCCAATATTGGGGTCTATTGTAGTGAAAGGACGGTTCTCTATTTCTACGACGGTTTCAGTAGCGGCTGCGAAGAAAGTTGATTTTCCTACATTAGTTTTCCCTACAACCCCAAGCAGAATGTCTCTGGGAGGCATATATGTCACCTTAGCCCTGCATGACACATTAAAAAGGGCCTTAATAATAGTTTATACGGAAAACAACCCGGATAAATGCAGGCAACCATGCTGTCCTGTTCAGGAGAGAAAACTATTATATCCTCTTAATAGTATTACTTTGGATTCAGCGTACTCTATGGTGGGAGAAGAGTAATGTCAAAATCAGCATACCATTACATTGCGGCAACATGGAAGAGGCCATATAATGGTGCTCATGGGGAATATGTCAAGCAGCTTTTAATCAGATGGAGAAGACAGCCAAGTATAATCAGGGCAGAGAAACCACTAAGGCTTAATAGAGCACGGCAACTAGGCTATAAGGCGAAGCAAGGAATTGTCATTGTACGCGTGAGAGTAAGAAAGGGAGGCCTTAGGAAACAGAGGCCCAATAAGGGTAGAAGGCCGAAAAGAATGGGTGTTTACGGTTTCGCACCATCGAAAAGCATTAGACTTATAGCAGAGGAACGAGCTCAAAGAAAATACCCTAACCTGGTAGTATTAAATAGTTACTATGTAGCTGAAGACGGGAGATATAAGTGGTATGAGGTTATACTCATTGATCCACATCATCCTGCAATAAAAAGAGATCCGGAGTTGAAATGGGTTACTACAAGAAAACATAGAGGCAGGCCGTTCAGAGGCCTCACTAGTGCTGGTAAAAAGATGAGGGGCCTTAGGAAGAGTAGAGGGTTAAAGAATACAACTAAACAGAAATGGAAGAAGAAAACCAAGGAAAGGGAATTAAAGAAGAGACACGAAGCTAGTAGAGGAGCAAGGCTTATAGTACCAGACGAAATTCGTTATAAATACCACAAAGGAGACCTGCAGTAATCCAAGTTTTCCAGTTTTAATGAATTGTTTTAACTAAATCATTATTCCTTCATTGTACATAATAACAATAGAGTAGAATGTCACTGTAAAGCAACAAACTGTAAGGTAACGTGGTAGAAATGAACTCGAAAAGAAAGGTAGGAGGGCAAATGGTGCTTAGAGAAGCGGTTGTGTCAACGATTTCGCATTCTACTGAGGATCCTGAAAAAGTGAAAATGTCAATGCTCGAACTTCTACCAAGGGATATCAGGGGGAAATATGCTGAGAGATTTACGTTACACGTATATAAGGGATTTCATGGCAATGAGATTAAGTTTATACAGATTGTTATAAAGGGAAAAGATGCTATGCTCCTATTGGAAAATGTTTTCTGTAATCTCGCTAGGTCATCTACCGGTATGCTCTTAGACACGCTAGACGAAAGAACAGATTGTTCGGGAAATCTATATCTGAGAATTGGGAAACAAAACGCTTATAAAGGTAGAATTGAGCTTCTGGAAGGAGATGATATTATTAGAGTGGTCTTCAAACCCCGATACCATCGTGGTAATTTCTGGGTGGAATTCTTGTCCAGTCAAATGACTGCATGGTGTAAGGATTGGCCTCCTATATAGACTTATCCGTTAATCCCGAGGAATGTGGTTCTCTAACACCTATTTGTGAAAAAGCACGATTGCTAGGCTATAAGTTAATAGGAGTCAATAAGGATTTCCTGGAGAAATGTAATGTAAAATGCTATGATCTAACCTTTATCCCAAGAGTAGTCTTGGAGGAGAAAAATCTTGGGGATCTCCGGAAGAAAGCCCGGAACCTTGACAGTTTGGTTGTAGTTACAGTTGATAAGCTATCTGATTTAAGACGTGTTCCATTAGTAAGGAATGTCAATGTGATACGGATAAACCCGGATATGGCTAAATATATAGATAAATCGCAGGCGAGACTACTAGCTAGATCAATGAAGCTACTAGAACTACCGCTTCCAATATTCACATCCACAAAAAACAATCTATATAGATTTGCAATAGCGATAAGGAGAATGCATGCCTATGATATACCGTATGCATTAGTATCTGACGCAAAAAGCGCGTATGAATTATGGCATCCGAGAATGGTTAAAGGGTTGCTTGAACTTCTCGGTATACCCGAACCGTACAGTTTGATGCCTATAACATCATACCCTCTAAGAATTCTCGGGAAGTCTGTTCTGAACATCCAGAAAAGCTAGATATAGCTCTCTTAGTACACTTGGCTTGTTAAAATGATCAATAATGTATTTATGCCATAACGGAGTGTATTCTGGATCCCAAAAAGAAAGATATTGGCTCTCCCTCAACTCTTGCCTCAATGAAACACTCCTCCATGACGATAGGAACCCTTCTGTTTGCCCCCATAAAGCTATGATCTTAGACAGTTCCGGTCCCCCTCTTGACAGTATAGTTTGGAGTCTAGCATATCTGGGGTCAAGTGCAGAGAAACTAGAAACTTTTTTGCCAAACATTGCCCTCATTAACTGTATGTTTCTCCTAAGTTTATTCATGCCGGCAAAACCATGCCACTGCAAAGGGGTGAACGGTTTAGGAATGAACGGGTTAAGTGATATCTTTAGTTTTCCACCTTTCGCCTTTATCATAGCCCCTAGTTTATTGATCATGCCTACTGTATCTTCTATGTCTTCTTTTGTCTCACCGTAAAAGCCTGTCATCAGATATAGTTTAAACTGCTGTAATCCTATGGTCAAGGCAGATTCCACCACTTGCTCAACTTGACTAGCGTATATCTCTTTCCTTAGCGCTTTGGATAATCTAGTGCTACCAGTTTCTGGTGCTAAAGTAAGGGTTTTCTGGCCTAACTTCCTGATTAGTTCTAGGCGATTATCGTTTAATGTATCTACTCTAACGCTGGGAACTGATGCCTTGAATTTACTGCTTATAAGGTACTCCAAAAGGGAATCGGCTTGCGGGTGGTCGAAGAATGAGAGGCTGTATAATATTAGTTTTTCATACGAATCCATGCCTCCTGGAGCACTGGATAGCATTTTAGTTATAGATTCAAGGGATCTGTATCTGAACGGCTTGAATATTCTTCCCTCCATGCAAAACAGGCATCCTCTACTACATCCTCTTGAGACTTCTACGAGAAACGCTCTTCCCCAAATAGGCTCTATATTTTCAGGTAGGGTTTGCCTAGTGGGATAAAAGGATTCATCTAAGTCTTTTGCGAACACCCTCTCAGTCTTATAACCTTCTTCCCAGACAAGCACCCCTTTAATTTCAGACATTTTCCCAAGTTTCTCAGGTCTTTTATAGTCTGAGTTGACTATATCCAGGATCTGATCCATAATATCCTCGGCTTCTCCTATTATTACAGCATCAGCTATTGGGGCAACCGGTAAAGGATTACCTGTAACAGCTGGTCCTCCTAGTATCACTATAGGCTCCTTATCCCTAGCTTTAGAAAAGTACGGGATACCTGTTCTATGAAGGAAGCTTGACAAATCTTTGTACATGAGTTCATATGGTATACTAATGAAAAGCACTGCATACTTGGAAGGATAGAAACTCCTACTATCCCAGTTTTTTATTTCTCCCTTCTCAATAGTCACTCTATGCAAGTTAGCTCCATATGCCTTTGTCATCTCTGATAACATGTGGAAAGCTAAACTTGAAAGAGCCGCTCTCAACTCAGAGAGATATACTAATCCTACAGTTCTATTCAATCCACCATCAACTATTGCATTTCATTACTGTTCTATCAGGGACGTCGCGGGATACCACGCATCCGGGATATATCCAGCTGTATGCACCGATTTTTACCCCTGGATATATAAGAACACCTATTCCTGTCTTTACGTGGGCTCCGATAATTGCTCCCATCTTTCTCCTCCCTGTTGAAACTCTTTTATCCTTAATAGTCATTTTGACAGGTTTATCATCGAATCTTAGATTAGCTGTTTGAGTCGATGCACCTAGATTGGAGTATTCACCAATTATAGAGTCGCCGATATAGCTTTGATGTGGAACCTTAGCATTTTCTAGGAGCATAGAGTTTTTTATTTCAGTATGAGCTCCTGCAACAGTATTCCTGTAAAGGAGTGTAAAATCTCTGATAAAAGCATAAGGCTTAAGACGTGCGTGTGCCTCAATTGCTACCGGACCGTAAATCACCGAATTTCTCTCAACAATGGATTCCTTATGCAAAACGGATAATTCGCCGTTATCGGATTCCCTTAGGTTATAGTTTTCTGAGTTCCAACAATTATTTTCTATGCATTCCAAAATAGCCCTAGAGTTGGCTTCTAGTAAATCCCAAGGTCTCCCCACATCTGTCCATAGTCCTCTATCAAGAGTATACGGCTTCAATCCCCGTTTCGTTCCTATAACTCCAATCGCATCCGTCAACTCATACTCCCCTCTTGGAGAAAGCCTTAATCCGTCAAGACTGTCAATATCGATACGATTCATCTTTAGTAGGCCGGAGAAAACCAATTTACTAGGCTCTTCACCTCTCCGGGGTTTCTCTATCACTCCTTTAACTAAGCCATGTTCTACGAGTAAAACACCGTACTCCCAAGGATTATCTACTACTGAAGCTAGGATTTCCCCATCCCTATCTAAGAATTCGACATACTTTCTGTGAGGCAGATATACATCCCCATAAGCAATGATTATTTCATCCAGGTTTTCATCTTTCACTATTTCTTGTAAACCTGTCTTTACTGCATGCCCCGTTCCTAACTCCTGTTGCTGGTCAACTAATTTTATGGTTATGCGGGAAATATTAGGGTCATACTCTTTGCATAACTCCACGCTTTCTATAAGTTTTTCTTTCATATAGCCTACAACAACTACTATAGAATCAGCTACTGTAGATAACGCCCTTATGTGTTTACAAATAATTGGTTCTCCTCCTATTGGTATTGAAGGCTTTGGTCTCGTCGATGTGATAGGACGTAAACGTTCTCCTTTACCAGCTGCCAAGATGATCGCTTTCTTACTCAATATCTTCTACCCAATCGTATATCGTTGTCATTATGGCTATTAAACCAGATACTACTGCAAATTCAGTTGACAAAGTTATTCCTGGCGCGATATCCAGGACTCTATTAGCTATACGGTAAATACCTATAGGTATTCCTTCACGCGAACCGGCTAGAATATTTATTCTCTTACTGTTTGAGAAAATTTTGCATATGTATGCTTTTTCATGCGTGATATAATTGCCTTCGGGTTCTAAAACTATTAAGGGTTCATCTCTTCTTGATCTAACGACTTGGTATAAGTCTTGCATCTTTACCCTAACTCTATGAGGTATTCTGGAGTAACTTTTCTTCTGTATTTTATAGCGGCTTTCTATACCTTCCTCAACGCCTTCAATAAATTTTGCGAGAGGTAAACCATCAATTAAACCTATAGGAGCTATGATTAACTCCTTGATTTCAAAGTTCTGTACTTCTCTACCAACTCTTACACCCATTTTATAGGAAACACTAGGTTCCGCTAAGTATGGCATTTGGATTACACTTATTTTCCTTGTATAGCTATACAACATTTTCTTATCCTCGTATTTCCTATAGACAAACGATCCTGGGTACGTTGTTATGTAAGCATTTTCTTCTATAATCTCTATTCCCACAATTATGTCCGGCTTAGTTAAGTTTACACAAGCCCCAGTCCTTTCTTTTATTACTGCCCCAACAACTGCATTAACATCTATGCTGGTAAAGGCATGTTTTCCCCTTCTAACGGTTTTAACTGCAAAACATTTGTTCTCATCTATTTTTCCTTGAATAATCTTTACAGCAGCTTCTGCTATTTTACCTGGATCGGCCGGGGCAGCTGCTTGCACTATGTATGCTCTTTCTATCTCTGGGATTTCTCTAGAGAACTCTTCGATTTCCATGTCTTTTTTCTTACAATCATAGACTAACAGTAGCCCTTGGTATCCTTTAGGTGATGGTTCTACCTTAATATAAGGTTTGATTTCCTTAATACGTGCGGCGGCTGTTTTCTCCATACCTAAAGGTGTTTTAGCTATAATGCATGGAATCATCAAAAGAACATCACATTCCTATCTAAGGGTTCAGGGCAGTATATCTAAATAGTATTCAATGATATAGGGTTGGAAGAAAACGCTTAGCGCCCCTGTTGAAGAGGAGATACTATAACAGCTTTCTTTATTCCTTCCTCCGTTTTCATGTACAACAATTTAGATTTATAGACCTCGACTTTTCTTATAGAGTAAACCTTTCTTGCTTCCGATTCTATTTCTCTTACCAGACTATTCTCGTTCTCAGAGAATATCATTGATTGAACCAACTCATCGAGTGTGGACTCACTAGCTCTCTTCCTTACTATCTGCTCCATTATTTTTCGAATGGCTTTCTTCTGACTGCTCTTACATCTGAATGAAGTGAAAGTTATCGCTGTTATTCTCAGACCATAACCGTCCTTAGTCCATACATCAAATATTCCCTGAATTTTACTGCTCTTTCTCCTCGTCAAACTCTTAATATAATCCCTGAGGAGTTCGTGTCCCTTGAATCTAGTATAAGCTGTATCACCCTCTACTCTCTCTACTTGGAAGTAGAGTTTTATGTGAACATGAGTGAATTCCCCTGTTAAATCATATAAAGTGACCTCTAATACTCTACCTATAAGCTTATCGGGATCGTCTGCAGGTGTTGTTCCCAACACAGCGTTTCCAAACAGTGGAGGTGCAACTACCTTGTACCACTTCTTCATTTTCCACTTGTCTCTTACAGCTGTTCTTCTCGGTCTAGGCACATCTCTACACCGTCCTCGACTCCTATAATAGGGTCTGGAGGCTTCTTAGTTTTTAAGTATTATCTGTACTTACAGTATCTGATGAAACTGTATCATAGACCTTCCTGGCTAACTTCAAATGTTCTATAAGATCATTAACCGTGCTCTTCAAAGTTAGTACATCTCGTCCATCCCTAGTGTTCATACATACATTATATTCAATACTATCATTTCGTGGGAAGCACTCCAATGTCACTCCAATGGGTAGACCTATTTTATTATCAGGAGAAACGGCCTTTGAAATCACATCAAGTTCGTCTGGAGAGCCTGTAATAATTAGATGCACACATATCCTAGGCAATATTAAAGAACACCCTAGTATCTACCAGTTTTGCAAGCATTTGAGTTTCTATTTTTTTGAGTATAGATGACTCTTGACCGTATTCCATTTCAGGTAATGTAGTAACTATTTTCCCATCTTCCCCTCTAACAGCTACTATCGACTCATTTTCTATGAACCCGCCGAACCTCAAGTTAAACCCTATTATATGGGCATAGCATACTGGCATCCCTGGCACTAGATAAAGATTCAGCCAAGGATACTGCCTTACTCTCTCGAACCGAACAAACGATCTTCTCACAATATCCTGTATTTCCTCCCCATCTATTAACTTTTCATACCTCTTTACATAGACAGCAGCGAATGAAGTGGGATCATATACCAATCGTGTTACCGGATCGAAGGTCCCCTCTCTGGCTATAGCATAGTACAGTATCCTCTTGAGTGAGACAAAATCTAGCCCTATTCCCCTTGATATTAAAACTTCGCCTACGAGGTCTCTGGGATCTATTTTCCTCTTGGAATGCTCGTTTATCTTTGAAACCATTAATTTCAGTATTTCAGCCATATCCTTATCATCGATACCGCCAGCCTTCTCTGTCATAACAGAGTCCAGTCCTTTAGACTTGAACTCTTCTACAATAGATTGCCTGTCCCCCGTTAATCCCGGGATCAAAGGCTCCACCGTATAATACAGAGAGTCTACAATATTATAGGAATCTATACCCTGTATGAGTAGATCCTCCCTAAGGCTCACGTCTTCTAGCTCCCTTCTTGAGATCCAGTCGTTAATGTATGCCCTATCTATCTCAGTAATCACCGGTTTTAGTGTTCTTGAAGATAAATACACTGAAAACATAGATAGTTGAGAGGATTCTTTTGATAAAACTCCAGACCCTTCTAGGAATGTTGCTACGGCTATACCTAAACTAGAATTATATTCTATGCAAAACGTATTAGGGGATGGTGGTTCTGTCAACTTTTTAGTTATGCACACCCTCATTGAGCTAGATTTGTTGTCAGATATCTTAGGCGATGAATAGCCTATAATTATATGAGGCTCCTCAACGTATTTTGGTGGATTAATAGAGACAGACATCGTCGTGTTTATACCAAGCCGTTGTAGATTAAAGAAGAGAAGGTTCGAAGAAAACACTGCATCAACTGATGGATACGAATATATTCTAATTGCCCCGTTTTCAACTCCGTTATTAAGCAAATCTCTGGCAATACCATTCAATATGTCACGTTTCGACTCCAGATCGTTATGTCCATGAATTCTTAATGCAAGCATGAAAATACCCCCAGACCTATCTGAACCAACAGTAAGTAATGATACTGCTAGATTATAGGTTTTAGAAGCATACATATTGATGGTAAGGAAGCCTACTTATACATAGAAACTAGAAATGCAGTAAAATATGAAACCGGCTACATGCCAGCATACGATGCTACCAAATATTTAGCTTCTTCTGGTTTATACTTCCAGTCCGCTGGCAGTTTACCAGTCTTCTTATAGTATTTAGCCAAGCGATGAATCTTACTTTCTATTTCAATTAACCCTCGCTTGCTATGATAGTCTTTAGGATGCTCTTCTAAATGCCTCCTCAAATTGACTGCTCTACGTATTAAATGGAACAAGTCCTCCGGTAGGGGAGG
Source organism: Candidatus Tiamatella sp. (assembly GCA_015522645.1). Classification (GTDB taxonomy): domain Archaea; phylum Thermoproteota; class Thermoprotei_A; order Sulfolobales; family Acidilobaceae; genus Tiamatella. The sequence continues at coordinate 4,972 of WALV01000011.1, read as the reverse complement.
GCTCAAATTCTTTTCCTCTAATATTCTAGATAGTTTTTTGCCTAGATAAGGCTTTACTAGAGGAATGCCGAACTGATCTCTAAGTATAACTCCTATCATAGATGGCCCGTACCCTTTCTTTGCAAGGTTCTCGATGATTATTTCGATTTCCTCAGGTCTGTATGGAACCCAGCTAGGTGGCATAAGTGTCGCAGGCCGTGTCGAATGAGATTCACCCTTATTTCTTTTCTTGTTCAAACGCTAATACACCCCCATTACTATCAGCACTGTAATACATGTCTCCATGCTTTTAAGGTTTTATAGGTTTCTGCTCTGAGATAACCACATAGCAAGTTCTGTAAACGCTTTTGACCTATGGCTTATTTTGTTTTTTACATCCTCACCTAGTTCCGAGAAGGTTTTATCAAAACCTTTAGGAACGAATATTGGGTCAAAACCAAATCCTTTATCGCCTTTAGGTTCCATCGATATTGTACCGTAGACCAATCCATTAAATGTCATAACAAACTCGTTGCATACACAGGTAACAGATGCCTTAAAATACGCTTTCCTATTTGATTCTCCCGACAATAATCTCAAGATTCCTTCATTTCCAATCGTCTTATGAGCATAACTAGAGAATGGCCCCGGAAAACCGTTTAAGGCTTCTATGAATAAGCCAGAATCCTCCACTATGAGAGGTTTCTTCAACACGTTGTAGGCGTATATAGCTGCTGTTCTAGAGATGTTCTCAATTTCTTCATCCTGTACTTCGAGTTTAACGGAATCAACCATATACAGGTCGATATTCCAGCTCGATAACACTTGTCTAGCTTCAAAATACTTGTGCTGATTAGATGTTATGAACGCTAGTTTTATGTTTCCTCCTCCTTTCTTTAACATATCTTCCCCTCAACTCCATCTCACGTAAACGTTGAATCACGCTATTAAAGTTAAAGCCGGTGATTCCAGCCTTATAGCCTTGAATGACTTTATCTCTAAAGGAAGGTAGGTACCGCGGGAACCTCGATTCCATAGACTTGAAGAGTATGCGTAAATCCATGGCACGATCTTCTGGGTCGTTCGAGAAGTCACTTAAACCAAAGTCAATAATACATAACTCTGTTAATCCTTCATCCTTTATCATTAAATTAGATACAGAGAAGTCGCCGTGTATAATATTCATAGAATGCAGTTTCCCTAGAACCACTCCTATATTATAATATATCCTGGAAAAGGTTGTACTTTGCTCTTCTCCAGGATATACTTTCCCTATTAACTCGTCTAGTCTTGATCCATTAATTTTTTCCATAACAAGGATCCCTTTTGATAGCATAGTGAAAAAGAGTCGTGGTACACATAAACCGTTTAACCTGGTATTCAGTAAAACTCTCGCTTCTCTTTTAGTCCTTTTTACTATCAGCTCTTCTGCAAGTAATGGATGAATGTACTTTTTGGGAAACCTATACTTTACCACAAAATTCTCTCCCATGAAACTAGTTAGATAGACAGCTGCTTCAGCCCCCATTGAAAGCATTTTACCTGAGGTAAGGAGCCCTGCCAGTTCTTCTAGGGCATCCATGGTATACCAACCTCATCTATTCTCCATCTTTGTCTAGCCACAGCGTTTTCTATGGGAACTGATAACCCGTGCAAATAGCCTAGGACGCCTGTCCAAGCTATCATCACTCCATTATCTCCAGCATACATTTTATCTACCCTGCAATAATCGATTCTTCTTTCCTTAGACATTTCAAAGTATTTTCCATGTAAACAGTCATTTGCTGCTACCCCTCCCACCATTAGGATTTCTTTTTTATCCGTACTGGTTAATGCACGTTCAGAAGCCTCTATTAGCTGGGCAAACGCTATTTCCCTGAGGGTATAACACACGTTATTTATTGCATGGGGATTTTTCATAGCGTATCTCAACGCTGCGGTTAGGAGTCCAGAGTAAGAAATATCCTGTCCTTTGACGGTGTATGGGAATCCTCTAATAAATGATCCTCCCTCAGCGCAAATATCAACAGCATGCCTACCGTTTACTATGTAAGGTGGGGCTATACCGGTTTCTCTAGAAAAGATGTCTAATAAATTACCTAGAGCTATATCAAGTGTTTCGCCAACAACACGATACCGGGTTTCTTTATAGACTATCAATTGGGTGTTTCCACCTGATATATAGACCACAAGGGGGTCTTTCTTACCACATAATAGTCTACCTATCTCTATATGCGCTACGGCATGGTTTACAGGAATCAATGGTTTCTTCAGGGAAAGAGCTAGTGCTCTAGCTAGGGTTGCTCCCACTCTTAGCTGAGGACCTATCCCTGGGCCTAAAGCTACGGCTATACCGTCTATATCACTACTCTTGATACCTGCTTCTGTGATAGCTTTTTCTAATGCATTCCCTGCATTGCTTACCATGTATTCTGTTACAAGTCTAGGGTGAAGCCCTCCGGTTTGCGGGTTATACTTGAATCTTATATCTGATAGAATTTCGAATGGGGGATAGGAAACTATTCCTATACCCAGGGTATGAGCTGTAGATTCTATTCCTAATATAACACTATTTCTTTCTCGGGGGAGATTGTATAAACTCTGTATAACCGCATTTTCCACAGTGCCACCTCTCCACGGGTTTCTTATGATAACCCATTATGCTACCGCATCTAGGGCATTTTTTGTTCTTGAGCCTTATAGTTCCACTATTGTAGTCGTACTCATATAATTTGTGAACCCATGCCATGTTTATCCACCCAGGATTACTCTTCGAAGCCTTCTACTCCACCATTCCTATCTATTATATATTTCGACTCATACTTTAGGGCTCTATCAACAGTATCATATATATTAACTACCGCCTTCGACTCAGCCTTACCATATTCAGACTTGATTAATTTCACATAGACTCTTTTCATGTCCACACTGTATGCATTGGCTACTGCCATTCTCACAGAGAACCTCATTGGTGTGCCTTGGTTAGGATGGTTTATCAAGAGATGTAGCTTCTTCTTACCTACCAGTGGATTGTAAAGTTCCTTTACAACTGTAGCTACAACCCCTTCCCCTATCTGTATTTGCTTCTTTTCGTTACCACTCAATTTTCCAACACCCTGCGCCTCAACACATCATCGGTATTATCTACGCTATTCTTAATAGGCTTATATGTCTTACATGCATTCTACAGGTTTTAGATACAATAATCTATTGGATGCCAGATATCTTATAGAGTTATCGACATAGAAAACCGCTATGCCAACTTCTGGAACACCGTATACAACCACGGATCCCTCAGGTGCGCATGACAATGCTGGTAACGCGAGCATGTCTTCCTCTCCATCCACAATAACTACATGGCATTTAGATGCATTAAATTCTTCAAGTAATCTGCATAGAATATCAACGGCATCCATTGAAATTTTCCCTGAAGGATTAGCTACTTTCTGCACATTACATTGCTCCAACAGAACACCGGGTATTTTAGGAGATACGTCATTTCGCCTAGTCTTCCTGTCAATTATAGACAAGTAGGGTTTCATGCCATTTGATATTATAGAGGATGTGACAACATCACCCACAGAAACTATGACTCTATCTTTAAGGTTTAATTTTATCCACTCACTTATTCTACTGGAAACTATTATACCTCTAGGAACCGCGAAATCTATTCTAATGTTCTCTGGGATTCCGAGGCATTTTTTAGTTATTTTAATGCCACCTTTCCCCCTATCTTAATTGCATATATACCCGGCTTATCTGCTCGGTCGATCATTTTAGCAACCAGTGATTTTTCCGGGTCAATTATGATAACCATGCCCTCCCAGTCCTCAGTAAAACTGGTAGAGCCGCAGTAAGGGCAGCTTTTAGCGTCTAAAGGAACTAACCCGCCGCATTTCTTGCAAGCTTTAAAAATCGGTTTACGTGTACGTCTATAGCTCATTAACTACTCACCTTCTCTTTTTCAGCTTCAATCCACTCCTCCTTTCCTAGGAAAGGTTGTCTCATCGTTAAACCAACTTTAATCCAGCCGCTTTTAGTTGATATTTGAACTACCCTCGCTCTAACAATGTCGCCTAACTCTATTACCCTGTTAGATTTTACGCCTATGAAAGCACTCCTCGAAGGATCATATTTTACTGGCTCATCCATTATCTGAGTCTTATGAACTAAACCTTCAACTGGGCCTATATTTACGAATAAACCAAAGTTCTTTACATCAATAACCTTTCCCCTGACTATCTCATTCAAAACTGGCTTATAGCTTAGTACATCAAATTCTACTTCCATGTATATTCTAGGATCTCCAGGAACGATTATGCCCTGAGATAATACATCGATGTTATCTACTGAGAGGATTATGCCTAGATCCTCATCGTTTCTTCCTTCAAGTCCCTCAACGAAATCCTTTCTCAGAAGCTCCAGGGCCACTTTTCTAATATCACGTCCTTCATACATCATGTTGGGAGGTATCTTCAATACTTTCCTGACTCTGGATAGGTAGTACATTTCCAGTCCATCCCCATGGTTCTAAACCTGCTTCACAAGGTATTTAAACAACCATCCCATTAAACTATACTATAATGTTAGTTTAACTCAATTCAAACCTGCTTTCCGTTCTCCTTAGGTACACTACGGGAACACCTATAGTCTTAATTCTTTGACGTAGCCCTCGATCTACAGTAGCTACGATTAAATTGAACCCAAGCTTCTTTAAATTAGAAGCTATAAGATAGATATCATCGTCAGCGTTACCTGTACGTAAGGTATTTAATAGATATACCGGTACCCGGGCTTTCTCAAGTATTGCCAACGCTAAGGAGGCTTTAGACGATATTGAAAACCGGCTGTCACTACAGAGTTTTTCCAGCTCACTCATAACAGTTTCAGGAACGATTAGAATGGGTTTCCCTTCAATCATTTCCAGAAGGCTTTCAAAGGAGGGTCTTCCCGACCCTACTGCCATTAGTAAACTTGTATCAATTATAACTAG
>WALV01000010.1 GCA_015522645.1 Candidatus Tiamatella sp. | reverse complement strand
TTATAATGCTCCTCCATTATTTTGATTATTAATTTATCTTTTAAACATAATAAATGTGATTATGAAACCATTTAATATTTAAGTCAACTTTGAAGCCAACTGTTTAAACCATAAGGTTAACCATCCTAGTTTCGGTATTTTAAAGACCATCAAACCAACTACTTGGTTAGAGGCGACCTCCCAAGGATCAACTCCATCGTTAGCGTCTCCTTTGGTATGTATCACTTTAGTACCCTTAACAATGCTTATATCATGTATCCTGTGAAGGACGTAACCATTATTGAGCTTATACAGTATTATATCGCCATTCGAGTAATCATTGGAGGATAACTTAACCACAGCGAGATCTCCCACATCTACGTTAGGCCGCATGCTCCCACTAGTCACTACTACCACCTGATACCCTAGTAAACCGTTGCTAAGCCAGATCATGCTGATAAAGACCAAGCCTAGAATCAGTTTACCATAATCAGATCCCTCCATATCACTTGACAAAGGAAAACTCCTAGAAGCCACCATGTATACTGTGATAATAGCGATCAACGCTGTAAAAGACGCTTCAATCCAGTTTAAATTAGGGAGCACAGGTAGAAGAGTTTCCCCGAGCATTACAGTAGTTAGAAAAGCTACGCCAGAATTTATGCCTCCCATATAGTTGAATATGCCTGACAATAGGAAAACTATTAAAACTGGAAACTTGCTTCCTAGCATTTTTACAGCGTTTTCAGCCATTAAGTTGTTTGGAATAGACATTAGAGGTATCATGACGGCTGTGAACATGAGTGAAGTCAAACCTATAAGTAGAGCCTTCCTTTTCGAGTGCACCAATAGTACTGTTCTAAACGATTCCGATCCGAATCCTATGCTTATCGCCCATATAGTGTTCACCACTATCGCTATAGGCGTAGTCCCTAGTGGGTTTCTACCTATGCTGCCCATGAATGACCCTATGGAAAAGTACATCAATAAGTATATTATTCCACTTACTATTGATATTGATACGTATGAAGTTGTATAAGCCGCTTTTAGGCTTTTGAGATATAAAATAGATAGTAATCCCATAGAGAACCATAGAAATGAGCTTGCCGGCTGAATCAGCCATACCGGTAATTCTTGAGGTATAATAAAAGCCTGCAAGGGATAGAATAGTAATCCTAGGAAAAATAGGATGGTACCATAGTTGAGTCTCGCTACACTTGATCTATCAAAAAAGTTGGAAACAAAGAAATAAGGGGTCCATTGTTTCTTCAATCTCAATCCCACCTAGTATTGTATTCTTCACATATATTCTTCAGTGACTCATAGCTAGCTGTGTCATGATTAATTATCGCGTTCTCTGAAAGAGCAACTATATCTTCGCCTGAGAGCTTGGTGGTGTTACCTAGATCAAGTAGATACCCGTCCCCGTACCCCGAGGCAACGTTTAACCATACTGCTAGTAGCTGTGCCTTCAACTTGTCTTCCATTGAATTATGATTCCAGGCGTTACACCCTGTGTTACAGCATTGAAGTATATGCATAGCGGTTTTCACGTTCTCGAAATCTGTTCCATCGAATGTGAATACGTTTGATCTATTCCCTATGTCCTGTAAATAGCTTGTGAGCTGCGAGTACGTTGGAAATGCTGTATTATTTCCCTGACCATTACCGCACCCACATATGCTCAAAGATAGTGCATGGCACCAGTATCCTTTTGATCTTGGATGACTCCAATCCCCTGTTTTTACTGTTATGTTAGTATGTAACTTCTCGTACCAGAGACTCGAGGCCCCAGGTATGACAGTTAATGTTAGAATAACTATAACAAAGAGAAATCCTATTTTCACCGAGTAAACCGGTATTGAAAAAAAGTTCATTTTAATCCCTCTTCGGATTATGTTCCCGATTGAGGGACTACATTTTCATATTCATTCCATTGAACCGCGTCCAACCCTATCATGAAGTGCAGTGTTGCACCCTGAGGGGCCGTTTGCAATACTACTATGTGTAGACTGATATCTGCATTCTGCCCTGTTTCAAGCTGGTTCCCGAAGTTGTCTCCCCAGAGGAAGAGTACGTCAGGCTTTGTATCATTGTTTAAATCCAAGTACAGTCCTTCGTTTTCCACCTGGTTAGGGTTTGTTTCAGTGAACTCGTACATAGTACCATTGTCTAGTATAACCTGTATCCTCCATATTTTAAGCGGTATAGTCCCTATATTCCATACTCTGAAATCTACTTCTGTCGCATAGTAGGGGTATACGTTGTTTAGAGTTATGTTCAATGTATCATAGTCACCGTCACCGTCACTGTCCAGCAGATGTATTCCCGTGCAACCAACATCCTTACCTTCCGGTGCTATAACAACATTGTAATTTGGAGGGAATGCATTCGAATCAGACCAAGTAACATTGCTGCCCGAACTATCTGTACATGGGTCGGATGTAAATACCGTATTATTCCTGAACTCCCAGTCTAACTCTCCCGTATGAACCGTGACGTCTGTAGTCATCGTCTTATACCACAAGGCCGAAGCTCCCCCTATCGAGGCTATAATAAGAGCTAACAGTAGTGGTATCCCTATAGGTAACGCGGCTTTCTTATCTTTATTCATTATTTTCCACCAAATCCTAAATAATTAGAGTAGATTCTAGGAAACCTAGAATCTATTGTTTTTACCGTTACACCTCAACGTTCTAGCGTTAGCTAGGGGGTACTACCCCGTATTCATTCCACTGCTCAACCGTTATATTCATGTGACCAGTGTATACTGAGTTCTCCATAGCATCATTTGTTAGTGTTATGAGTAATGTATCGTATACCACGTCGCCAGGGTGCATCTGTAGTCCATCATAGATTGTCCCATTAGCTAGGCCGCTATCACTTGTCATGACTGAGGTTATATTACCTGTTAATTCAGGTGTTCCGTATACCTTGAAGGGTATTGTACCAGTGTTCTCTAGGTTTATATTACAATAATATGTTATACCAGGGTAAGCGTTTTGGACAATGATGTCTATACTATTACCGTCTTCTGCTAATGTACAAGTTATGTTTGAAACATCCTTAACTGAAGCATTCATTTCACCAGCTTCTTGTGCAAACTGTATCTCGTTGTCACCGGAGCCTTCGACGCTTAACTGGGCATCTAGTGTTCCCGTGTTAACGGTTACATCGACGTTGAGTCTTTCCCACCAGAGAGCCATTGCTCCTCCGAACATACCTACAGCCAGAACTGCAAGCAGTAATAATGGAACTATTGCTCCCATTTTCTTGTTCTTCATATTTTTCACATCTTATATGCTGGATCCATATGGATCCGCGGTTTATAGTTGAATGGAGTACTTATGGGTTCTATCCTCCACGTGGATCGGGGGGTATATAAGTAAAATATTTACTCCATGTTCTTGCTAGGTGTTTATAGTTTATCTCTACTGGATTATTTTAGAGGGGGTTTCTGTTGGGTGAGCATGAGTTTATACGTGGGTTGCTGAGGGAACTAGGTATTCCTGACGCTGACGTTTACTACGAGTCCGGGTGGGTATTCAAGGTAGATGGGTATTCCGCTGAGGAAGCATTGTATCCTTGGATGATGTTGAGGGATTTAGGTTGGAAGGCTGTTGCTTCAGCTATATCTGACGTTTACTCCTCAGGCAGTCTTCCAGTATTCTATCTAGTGTCCATAGGTGTTGAATCCAGGGAAAGGGCTGAGGAACTTTCTGAAGGTATTAGAGAAGCGGTTAACTTCTATGGGGGTAGGCTCGTCGGAGGGGACACTAATAGATGTAGTTGTGGAGCATGGGTGGATGTCTTTGTTATAGGTAGGAGCTTATCTGGTAGGCTTCTAGGGAGAAACGGTGGTTCCCCCGGGGATATTGTTGTCCAGCTTGGTTCCATTGGACTGGGTAGCGCTGCATATCATATCTATAAGGAGGAAATGGATATCAGGAAGTTTCCTCATGTGATGGAGTGGAGTTTAAGGCCCGTTATACCTGGCTGGATTCCCTATACCGTCTCGCATGAATGTGTTAAGGCTGTTATTGATAATAGTGATGGGTTCCTTTACTCACTACGATTTCTGGCTGAGAGCTCCGGCGTTCGATTGGCCATTGATGATTTATGGTTTGATGATGAGGCGTTGTCTGTAGTTAGTGGCGAGTGGGGTAAGCTGAGTTCTGGTGAGGATTACAACCTGTTTTTACTGGTTTCAAATGATTGCATTGACGGTTTTATGGATTATTGCAACAAGTATTCGCAGGGTAGATGGGGTTGCAGGGTTGTGGGAGTCGCTGAAGATGGGGAGCCTGGCGTTGTATTGCCGGGCTTTGAAGAGATGGGTGGCTGGGAGAGCTTTTAGTTCTATATTAGATATTTAACATGAGTTAAACTTTTATTTGAAGGACAACCAATGCTAACACGGGAATTAACGTTGACACTTGTAGTCGAAACGAGGAAAGTGCAGAGACTGGGAAGCAGCAGTCTAGTCGTTACACTCCCCAAGAACTGGGCTAGGAAAAACAAACTGAAGCCAGGTGACCCCATCTACATGGTCGACGATGGAGACCAACTAAAGATAGTGCCGGGAAGTGATAGAAAACCATCTATAATGGAGGAAGTGGCAATAAAGTACACGAAGAACATAAAAGAGCTTGGCCTAGAGAAGATTATTAAATGCGCCTATCTAAACGGCTACAATTCCATTAGAATAGAATATGCCGCTAGCTATCAAAAACCAGATGAAATAATCAGGACAGCAGATAAACTATCTTATGTAGCCAGTATACAGGAAGAATACAACACTGTCAAAATCACCTTCGAGGAAGACGAGGTAGACCCGAATAAGTATCTTAGAAGAATATTTGTAGAATACCAGAATCTAGTGGAAATTATTAAAGACTCCATTGAAACTGGGAGGGTTGATGACGCCAAAATAAGAGAAATAGTGGAGACCCTGGATAAACTCCATAACTTCTATAGGCTATCCATAAATAAGACATGCTCGCAAACCCCTGCAAGAGAAGGAGACAGGATGTCTAGACACGCTGCCACGTCAATATTAGGAGTCCTTCCAAGGATAATGGCAGGGCTGGCCTGGATATCAGCTAGGTATAAGGGAGATAAAACCGTGAAAATAATCATTGACAAGGCTATTATAGCTTTTAGAGAAGCGGTTGGAAGCTATTTATCCGAGAGCCTCAAACGAATACAATTATACCAGAGTATAAGAAGGAAAGTAAGCAGCCTAATGGAGGAGAACGCGGGTAAATACCCGGATCTCAAAGCCAAGGTAGAGGATTTACTTTACATGCTAGATGAGCTGGCAAACGACACTATTTGCCTATCACTGAAACGAGACAAGAAATGACTGTAGATATTTCTCCACAAAATATAATTCTCTAGATCACCGATATTTTATTAACCGGTGAATAATCCTTGTCACATTCAACAATAGAAGACCTTATCTCACAAGGCTTCTATGACCCCGAAACAAGGACAGTGCGTATTATTACAGGGCACGAGCTCCACACAGCTAACTGGCAAATAGAAGGAGCCCTGAGAATGCTATTCAACGTACTCGACCCAATGGTCGCCAAGGATACCAAGAACCTCATAGTATACGGTGGAACAGGAAAGGCGGCTAGAAGCTGGAGTGATTTCGAGGCGATAGTGGAAGCCCTCCTATCGTTAGAGGAGGATGAAACTCTTATCGTTCAAAGCGGCCGGGCAACCGGAGTATTTAAGACCCATAAACACTCTCCCAGAGTTCTCATAGCTAATAGTAACCTTGTGCCGAAATGGGCTACGTGGGAGTATTTCAGGGAGCTAGAAGCGAAAGGACTAATAATGTACGGGCAGATGACAGCGGGTAGCTGGAACTATATAGGTACGCAGGGAATACTGCAAGGAACCTATGAGACCTTCGCTGCTATAGCGAATACGCACTATAATGGGAGCCTGGAAGGGAAGTTCGTCCTAACAGCTGGGCTAGGAGAAATGGGTGGAGCCCAGCCTTTGGCTGTAACTATGAACGGTGGTGTTGTAATAGATGTTGAAGTGGATAAGAGAATGATTGACAGGAGACTGAAGCTGAGTCAACTCGATACTTGGACGGATAACCTTGATAAGGCGCTTGATATGGCCTTGAAAGCTAAGGAGAAGAGGGAGCCTCTTAGCATAGGCCTCCTAGGTAATGCAGCTACAGTTTACTATGAGCTTATCAGAAACAGTATCACGCCGGATATAGTTACCGACCAGACCCCTGCGCATGACCCCCTCGCATATGTACCTGAAGGCTTGACTGTGGAGGAGGCAGAGAAGCTCAGGGAGGAGAATCCTGGGAAATACTCTGAGCTGAGTATGGAGAGCATGAGGAAGCAAGTGGAGGCAATTGTCGAAATGAAGAGGCATGGTAGCATCGCGTTCGAATACGGGAACAATATAAGGAAGAGGGCTTATGATGCAGGCTTCAAGGATGCCTTTGAGTACCCTGGTTTCGTTGTAGCCTACATTAGACCATTATTCGAAGAGGGAAGAGGCCCCTTCAGGTGGACGAGCCTAGTGGGAGAACCGAATGATATTTACAAGATCGATGATATGATACTCAGCGAGTTCAGCTATAATAAAGGGCTTACAAGGTGGATAGAGAAGGCCCGTAAATACGTGAAGTTCCAAGGGTTACCGGCGAGAGTATGCTGGCTTGGATACGGTGAAAGGAGTAGGTGGGCTAGAATAGTCAACAATATGGTGAGGAACGGAGAGCTTTCCGGTCCAATATGGGTGGGAAGAGATCACCTGGATAGTGGTAGCGTTGCAAGCCCATATAGAGAGACTGAGGGAATGAAGGACGGTAGTGACGCAATCGCTGATTGGCCCCTCCTCAATGCTCTTTTAAACGCTATCGCGGGGGCTACTTGGGTTTCAATACACCATGGCGGAGGAGTTGGTATAGGTTATAGTATCCACGCCGGATTAAGCGTGGTTCTCGACGGCACCGAGGAGATGGATGTCCGTGCTGAGAGAGTATTCACCACCGATCCAGGGAGCGGTATAATGAGGCACGCGAACGCCGGCTACGAGAAGTCTATAAGGATCGCCCGCGAGAAGGGTTTAAAGCTGCCTTATATAGATTACATGGATAAGAAGAAAACTCGGTGATTCATCCCCATATCTCTTTCCCCGATACATACACTTTTTCGACTTTATTCACTCCCCAAAGGTAACCTATCCACTTATGGTTCGGGATTCTCCAGACCACTATGTCCGCAGCGTAGCCTTTCCTTATTCTACCTCTCCTATCATGCAATCGTAGACTATATGCAGCGTTTATAGTCGCACCCGCGAGGGCTTCCAGAGGGGTCAGCCTATACTTGTATGTTGATAGGTCCATTACCAACTGAATATTGGGTGTCATGTTATTAGGATTGTAATCCGTTCCCAATGCTATCGGGACCTTCCAATTCTTTAATTCCCTTACCGGGGGAAGGTTCTCTGAGAACATTGCAAGCTCGGAGGTAGGGGTTAACCCGGCTGCTAATCCTTTCTCGGCCATTACTCTAGTATTCTCAGCTGGCATATGGTCTAAGTGATCCATAGCATCTAATGGAAGATCTCTTGCTAGCTCACTGCAACCGATATATGATAGCTGGTCTGCATGTATCCGTAGTCTGAAGCCTAGTTCCAGGCTTTTCTCCAGTATGTATCTTGTTTCAATCGGTGTGAACGCTCCTTTATCACAGAAAACATCTGAATACACTGCTAGATTCCTTTTGGATGCTTCAGGCAGTGTTTTGTTCACATAATAGTCAATATACGCCCTCCGATCGCCCCTGTACTCCACGGGAATTATGTGGGCTTGCATTGTAGGAATTATCTTCACCGGCGTTCTCTCGGAAATAAGCTTGGCCGCCTCCATTATCTTGAGCTCTCCGTCCAAGTCGAGGCCGTAGCCTCCCTTGATTTCGACAACAGTGGATCCGTGGCGAATCATTTCACCTAGGACCCCCAAGCCCTTAGCGACTAGGTCACTAACACTTGCTTGACGGGTAGCTCTGACAGTCCTATATATACCGCCGCCTCGTTCTTGTATTTCATCATAACTTAACCCCATTATTTTATATTCAAATTCGTCTTCCCGGCTTCCGCTGAAAACCATGTGGGTATGCGTGTCTATCAGCCCTGGAGTAACCAAGTTGCCCTGTGCGTCTACGGTTTCTCCCCTATATCTCCTCAGGATATCATTGGTATCGCCTACATCTAGGATTACACCATTCGAAACAGCTATAGCTGCATCTCTCAGTATCCCCGCTTTATCCTCGGTAATATCCCCTGGAGAGGTATTGTTGAACGTTACTAGCTCTCCTATGTTGTGGATTATTGTGTCGACTTTCTCCCTCAACCTTTTCCTCCCCCGCAAATATAATGCATTGAATGCATGACTAAACTGGCGGTTAACCTACTTGTAATATCATTTAAGTCTACAAGGGGGGATACCTCTGTGAAGTCTACCCCTTTCGGGTGAAGCTTTTTTATAGCATACTCCAGTATTGCTAGTGTCTCCCTCGGAGTCATTCCTATTGATGAGGGCGCGTTTACTCCTGGAGCGTATGCTTGGTCGAGGTGGTCCATATCTACGCTTATATAATAGTAATCCATGCCCTCGTTAGCCAGCCAGTCTACTGTTTTTAGCGCCTGCTCTATTCCTCCCCGGAGAATATCGTCTAGTGTAACCACTTTTACACCATGTTTCATAGCTAATTCACTGAGATATGGTGGATTGCTGTATTCCAGTACTCCAACTAGAGCAGTGTTTAACCTGCCTCTACCATATTCCTCGTATAGTTCTCTAAGCCATGTCCCGCTACTGTATCCTTCCCCTAGTCTCCTCATATCATAGTGAGCGTCAAAGAATAACAAGCCTACTCTACCAGAGTCAAGTAATGCCCGTAGTACTGCTCCTGTTATACTGTGATCCCCTCCTAGGATGACCACGGTTTTATCATTGTAGGCAAACATTTTCCTCATAACTACTTTAATTCTCTCACTACTAGTACTCCAATCACCAGGTGCTACACGAACGTCCCCTGCATCATGTATCCAGCAATGGAAGTCGCCTAGGGTGGGATGGAATGTTGTGAGGGAGTAAAGGTATTTCCTCACGGTTTGAGGCGAGAATCTGGAGCCTGGCCTTCCAGTTATATTCCAATCCCAGGGAACTCCTGCTAGTATTATATTGGATTTTTCGAGCGGTCCTAGTCTGCTGGACACTCTTCTATCGTTGAAGTCTCTTAGGAATGGTGTTCCAGGTTGAATTAGAAGGTCGTCCAATAATGGCTCACCAGCTAATTATATAGTGTGAGTCTAGTTTAATGGTTAAAGTGTCTGCAGGTATTACGGTTTAAAGAAAAGGTTTACTGTTGACCGGTATCTCCCTCGCCTTCATCTATGGATTCAGCCAGTATTTCCGCTATATCCTTTACCTCCATGTCGAACTGATCTACTTCAGCTCTGAACATTGTGTTACAGTAGGGGCATGCAACAGCCACTACTTTTGCACCTGTTTCACTCGCCTCTTTGGCTCTTATCGTAGCTAGCCGTTCCCCTTGCTTGATTTCATAGAACATTTGTCCTCCCCCGCCGCCGCAGCAGAAACTGTTCTCACGGTTCCTAGGCATCTCCCTTAGCTCTACTCCAGGTATGCTCTTTATTACTGTTCTAGGCTCGTCGAAGTGGCCGTTCCATCTTCCAAGATAGCATGGGTCATGGTAAGTCAACACTATCCTAACTTCTTTGCTAGGCTTGATTCTTCCTTCCTTTATGAGTCTGGCTAGTAGTATTGAGTGGTGTTCAACGTCCAGGTTTATACCGTACTTCTTGTATTCGTTCTTGAACACATGGTATCCGTGAGGACATGATACTAGCAGCTTCTTGAACTTGTACTGGCTGAGTATCTCTTGGTTCTGCTTAGCCGTCTCACTGAATAAGAACTCGTCCCCCATTCTCCTCGCTGGTTCCCCGCAGCACGCCTCGTCCGTTATGACACCTACCTTGTATCCTACTTTCTTCAAGATCTTGATTAGGCTTTCAGCTACTGGTCTAATCCTGGGGTCATAGCTTGTTACACAGCCTATCCAGTATAGATAGTCGTACTCTTCTTCGGGCTGGGCTATAATATCGTCTCCGAACTTCTCGGCAAGCTCGTTAATCCAGTCCTCCCTGTCTGCAGGGTTGAATCCGAAGGGGTTACCCATCTGCATCATATTGTAGAGAGCGTTCCTAGCATCTTCAGGTATAGCCTGCTCTGCCTCCTCGCTTTCCTGGATACTGTACTCGCTGACGAGCCCCCTTCTCAAGTTAAGAATAGTGTCAACGTGATTGTTGAGTACAGGGCATTGGTATATGCACGCACCGCACGTGACACAGCTCCATATAGTGTCCGGGTGTATTTTACCTTCTTCCTCACCGACCACTTTCTCGTTCCACTTGCCTTCGAGCATGAGGTTTCTCATAGAGATTAACACGTCCCTAGGTGAGAGGGGTTTCCCACTGTTAAAGGCTGGGCAGACGTTTGTGCATCTCATACAGCTTGTGCATGCGTCATAGTCCATTCTCTGCTTCCAGCTCGTATCCTCTAGTTTGATTATTCCAAAAGTTTCTCCCTCATCAACCTTCTTTTCTATATCCTGTACTTCCATGAAATCAACCATGCTCTCCCTCGCATATGCAACGTTAGTGCTACCAGCAACTATATGCCATAGATTAGTCCAGGGAAGCGTAGCCAGGGTCGCCATAACAATGGTGAGGTGTGTTACCCAAGTTATTCTATACGCTAGGATGAGTGTCGACAGGCTTACACCTGTCATCCATCTTCCAATAAGGTATCCTACCGGGTCGAAGTAGGGGCTCGATGCCCCTTCCGCTATCCTGTATCCCGCATCATTCATGCCTGTGAGGAAGAAACCCGTAGTTGCTATAGTCAGGAATGAGAGGTGTATTATGTAGTACACCTTGTCTTGCGGCAGGTTATCTTGGCCGCTTGCCCTTCTTATTATAGCGAGGATACTACCTGTTATAACTGATAAACCTGCAATATTATTGAGTAATTTATAGGTTTTGAAGAAATCCCCAGTCAATATATTAGCCACGTGGAGATCTATGGCTCTCAGAAACGTCGCTATCAGAAGCCAAGCCATCCCGAGGTATATTAGGAGGTGTATAGTCCCTGCCCAAGGCTTCATTATTACCTTGTACTGTAGAATTGCGTATTTGATAATGTTCTTCGTTCTTCTGCCGAGTTGGTTGAACGGTATTTTCTGGCCTCCATAGGTCCAAAGCTTGTAGTGCTTGTAAAAACCGTAGAGAATCCCTATAACTGCTAATGTAGCTAGGGTATACACTAGCCACTCTAAATCCTCTGTATGCCAGAAATGATGTATCCATACTATGTTGGTTCCCACCATACTTCCACGCCTCTACAGGCTTCCGAATATTAGCGTGAAGCTAGGGGAGGTTTATATATGACAATGTTATAAAAAACATCTTTCCCCTTCTTAGCAGAGTTATGGTAGTATCGATACCAATCCTTTATTTAAATATAATGAATCCCTCAAGGGTTGAATAGAGGTGGTATTCTTGAAGGATCCCGGCATGTATTATTGGAACTGGCATGTAGAATGGGACACGCTGGACGATGGTCATTTGACTAAGATTTTCAAAGTACATTTTATAGGATCAACCAAATACCAGCAGGTTGAGATAATGGATCTTGGAGTGTATGGCAAGTCACTGGTTTTAGACGGTAAGATACAGTCTAGCCTCCTTGATGAGAAAGTTTACCATGAAGCCTTAGTGCACCCGCCTATGTTACTCCATCCTAACCCTAGAAGGGTCCTCATATTGGGAGGCGGGGAAGGAGCTACTGCAAGAGAGGTCCTCAAACATAATACCGTTGAAAAGGTAGTTATGGTTGATATTGACAGGGAATTGATTGAGATTGCAAAGAAGCTTCTACCAGAGTGGCATCAGGGATCATTCGACGATGTTAGGCTCGAACTGCTTATTAGCGATGCTAGGAAATACGTGTTTGATATGGCTGGAAAAGAGGAGTTCGACGTTATAATAGGTGACTTAGTCGACCCTCTCGAGGCGGGCCCGGCTGTTAAGCTTTACACCCGAGAGTTCTATGCTAAGCTGAGGGAACTCCTATCTAATGAAGGTGTATTCGTAACCCAGAGTACAAGCCCTACCTCTACACCCCGCGCGATGGGAGTAATCAAGTCTACACTAGAAACAGTCTTCGGCTGGGTTGAACCTTATATGACCTATATGAGGAGTTTTGATAGTATGTGGGGGTTCAATCTTACAGGTATGAAGTATAAATTATCAATGCTCGACGAGGAGACTTTCAGGGAAAGGGTTAAAAGAATCAGAGGTGGCCTGCACACTCTGGACTACCAGTCTATCGTTTGGATGAGGAGTTTACCGCTGTTTATTAGGAGGAAGCTCGGCGAGTATAGAGGTGTTGTTTCAACCGACAATGACCCTGTGTTTATCGAGGTCTAGGTAAACGAGAGTATTCCTTCTCTTTCCCTTTTCTCCTTCCCTTCAGCCTCCTCTACATGTACCCCTAACTGCTCTAAGATTTCACGTGCAACGATGTAGCCTATTGTTGGTATCTTAACCAAGTCCTCTATACTCGCCTTCTTCAGATCTGCGACTGCCTTATAGCCGTATTTATATAATAGTCTAGCTCTAACTCTACCTACTCCCTTGATCCTAGTTAGCTCTAGGACTTCCTCCTTGACTCCGTACTTTAGTCTTTCTCCTAGTTTTTTCAAGAAACTATGGAGATCCTGTGTCTCCGGGAAGAGTTGGACTATCCTGGATAAAGCATAGACCAGCCATAAACTTGTCTCAACTATGGATGACAGGTCCCCGGGGCCTACATTGTATTTGGATTCCACTTCTCTCAGGGGGGTCTCGTTAACCCAGTCCTCTAGGAGTGCCGCTGTCTTTATCGCCTGTAAATACCGGTCTTCCTCTTCTATGAATTTCTCCGGTGTCACTATTAGTTCCGTGTATCTTTCATCTATAAGCCTGTAAAGATCCTCTATATCTCTTCTCTGCAGCCTAACTACTTGCGCGTCATCAGTCATTGATACAAGGTGTAGTATACCGAATATGCTTTTTAGAGGTTTTTTCCTCAAGTTCTCCATAACGAATTTAGATGACACCGGGTCAAGGTAGAGTAAGCTAGTCAGTAATCCGAGGCGGGTCGGCTGGTATACCCCGGCTTCACCTACCACCATATTCCATTTAACCAAATCTTTAAGTGATTCCTTTAGTATGAAGCCTATGACAGTCCTGCTCTGGGACTGGGCAGCATATAGAGTGTTCATTACGAGCTTATCTATCTCACTGTCCCTCCTAGCTAGACCTGAAGCTATTAATGCCAGGAGTATTATTCTAAGGATCCTCTTACCAGCAAGTTTGCTGTGTAGAGGCTCCGGTGGCCTTTTAATATAGTAGTTTATCAGCTCTTCAGGATCATCTGAGGGTCTTGCCACGATAACCGCCATGCCAACCTCGTCGTACCCGGGGCGGCCTGCCCTTCCAGCAAGTTGCTTGTATTCTGATACGCTTATAGGGGTCCTGAAACCCCCCTCATACCTTACATATTCGTCTACTATCACGTATCTAGCAGGCAGATTCACCCCTGCCGCTAGGGTCGGCGTGGCAACTATAGTATTTACCCCCTGCTTCCTGAACGCCTCTTCTATTATAGTTCTCTGCTGGTTGGAGAGTCCTGCATGGTGGAAAGATGCACCTTTTGATACGAGCGACGATAATAGTTCGCTTAGTTCTGTTCCCTCCGGCGTCTTCATTATCTTCTCCGCTGCTTCCTGGGAAACTTTGTGATCATAGTTTAGCCACTTGTGTTTGCCTGCGATTTTCTTGGCAATACTGACTGCTTTCCTGCGGCTCTGGACGAATACTATGCTTTGCCCCCCTTTCGCCGAGGCGTGTAGAACAAGGTCAATCGTTGGATTACCAGTTTTCTGCGAGACAGGCTCGGTTTTACCGTTATCGTAGTGTATAAGACCTGTTTTGTATACACCTTCCCTCAGAGGGACAGGGCGCCAGTTAGTTTTTACTAGCCGTGCGTTAAGCCAGTCAGCTATCTCTTCTGCATTAGAGACTGTTGCAGAGAGCCCTATGAGCTGTATTTGAGGGGCCTTATACTTTAGTGCAGAGACTATTAGCTCTACAATAGGCCCTCTCTTCGGGTCTGAAATATAGTGGAGCTCATCTATAACACCCACGCTTATCTCGGTTAGGAAGTCCGGGTTTTTCCTAATAATACTATCCATCTTCTCGTATGTGGATACTATTACATCGGCCTTCCTTAGCTTCCACTCTGGAACCTCTAGGTCTCCTACTATAGTCTCGACTCTATAGCCTAGGCATCTGCCTATTGCTTCGAAGAGCATTTTCTTCTCGAAAGCTATGCTTCTAAGTGGGACAGTATAGAAGGCCTTTGACACTCCTTTTTCTACCTGCGAGGCTATTCCTAGTGCAGCAACTAAGGTTTTACCGCTCGCTGTAGGAGTAGTGACTAGAAGGTTTTTCCCTTCGAGAATGCCTTTCTCTAGGGCTTCCGATTGAGGTGGGTATAGTTCCTGGATTCCCAGGCACTCTAGTAGCTTTTTCGGCTTACCATTCATCTGCAATTCTAACTGCACTCCTAAGTAACCATATAAAATGTATAGGTTACTCTACTAGGCTATAGCACCTCTTTCCCCCTTCAGTCTTAAAGAACACTGAACCCTCCGAGCTCAGTAGCCTTAGAACCTCTCTCACTTCCTCGTCACCGATATCCCTAGTCCTAGCCCTCTGATAAATATCGTCTATCAAAGCACACTTCTTCTCACTCGCCGAGCTTAACTCTTTAATTATCCTAGTAACCATCTTGATTATCTCCCTCTTCCTCCTAGTCTTACCCGTCGTCAGAGAGTCAATGTCAGGTAAACCAGTCTCCACGTCAAGGTTAATATTATGGAGGAACTCATCCATGAGCCGTATAGCCGCCTGTGCATCCTCCTCATCCGCCACCTGCTTAAGCCTCAGCCTAGCATGTGCTTCAGTGAGCCTGATAAGTGCCTCGAGCTGCCTTGTAGTTATTGGTATAGGCGGTGTTCCCCCCATTTCTCCCGTTTTCTCGAATTCTAATGCTTTCTTCCTCATATTGACATAGAATTCCTCGATAAGCTTAGCCGCTTCCCTTGATATTCTAGGCTTAACATATCGTCTTGCATAGCTTATGTATTTCTTGAGGAGGTCAGGGTTGACTGGAGGTGAAAACTTCTCCACGTCACTATGAACATTTAACACGTATTCAGCTAGAGCTCTGTCCTTCCTCTCATTCGGCTTGTCTTTTAGGAGCCAGATTAGGTCGAACCTAGAGACTATTGGGGGCGGTAAGTTAAGGTTCTCCGGTATCGAGAGCGTCTCATCGTACCTCCCGAACTTCGGGTTACCAGCTGCCAGCACGCTCGTCCTACTGTTAAGACTGGCTACTATCCCCGCTTTGGCTATGCTCACTGTCTGCTGCTCCATCGCCTCATGTATCGCACTCCTGTCCTCATCTCTCATTTTATCTATCTCGTCTATCGCTGCTATTCCGCCATCAGCTATTACTAGAGCTCCGGCTTCTAGATACCATTCCCCTGTAGTGGTGTCCCTTAATACTGCAGCAGTTAGACCGGCTGCTGTGGATCCCTTGCCGCTGGTGTAGATTCCTCTGGGGGCTAGTTTGACCGCGCTCTGCAGGATCTGTGATTTCCCTGTACCCGGGTCACCTACGAGTAATACGTGTATGTCCCCCCTGATCCTTGTACCGTCTGGAGTGAACTTAGGCACTCCCCCGAATAGAAGGTATGCTATTGACTCTTTCTCGCTCCACATTCCATATAAGCTTGGCGCGATGCTCAAGACTATTTTATGCACTATCCAGGGATCACTAGCTAACTCCCTTATCTTCTCCTCGTCCTCCCTGGTTATGACTACTTCCTCCAGCATCTTCTGGGATACACTAACAGATATCGCCTCAATGAATGGTGTAAAATACGGTTTCGACTGGATATCATGACTTAAACGCACTATACCAACTATTGTCACCCTATCCCCCGGCCTAGCTATATCCACCAAGTCACGCGTCAATCTTACTTGTATGCTCCTAGGAAGCTGGCCACCGGGAGTCTCCTCAGGCTTCTCTTGAACACTTATTTTCTGCCAGTCAACAAAAACTGATCCCTCCCTGACTAGTTCGAATTTACCGCCCGATCGGCCGCATCTGGGGCACATTAGCGGCTTCTCTAACCTGTCCTCGATCTCGCCCTCCTCAGGGTAGTAGAAGAGTTCTCCATCGCAATTAGGGTCCTGAATTATATGTCTGTAGGCTGCTTTAATCATTTTCTCCTTTATAGGCGTGACTCTTGTAACTATTCCCTCGACCTGGACTAGCCTACCAATATAGTCTGCCCTAATGCTCCTGATAGGGGTTGTCTCTGGTAACCCTCTTATTCTAGGATAGAACTCCCCTGCCTTCTCCGCGTACTCAGGGTCCTCCACCAGCACTATCTCACGTATGGCGGCAGCGAAGTCTTTCATACTCGTCTGGGGATTCTCTACTAGCTCCATGGCGAGATCGAGCTTGTAAGTGTATAGATCCAAGTAATCGACGATAAGGCTTTTCTGCCTCAGATTAATCATCCTACGTATTCTCTCCATATACTTTAGAGCACCGCTTCTGTCCCTGAAGTTCCTTAGGAAGTCGATATAGGCTTCTCTCCCAGCCAACTCTACTTCAATAGTCAACTCATTATCACCTTCCTAAATAACCAATAATCCCCTCACGCCAAGTCTTCAAGGTTTCGAGGAGTGTTTTATACAGTATCTTCTCCTCCGGAGTCATCTTATCCAGCACACTATCATCACCCCCCGCTACAACCAGCCGCACTATTTTATTCAGCCTCCTATCCACGATATCCGCTAGGAGCTTCTCAGTATTGGCTCTATCATTGAATAATGAGGGACTAGGGTTTTCCTTTATCGCCCTATTCAAGCTTTCAATGTACTCTCTGACCTTCAAATAGAACCTTGGAGGCAGTTGTGCAAGCTGTATAGCTCCTCTCGAGTGAACCTCTGTGAAATGAACTCTAGCAATGTCCTCCGCACCGATCTCGGGTTCCTTTACCTCGACAATACCAGCGTCCCTCAGCTTCCTAGCCTGCCACCTAGGGAGGTCGAGCTCTTCCCCTCTCTGAATAACAGTAACACCGGAAGGCGTCGGTATCTCTGCTTCCTTTAATACTAGAACCCGAACAGGCTCCAATTCATAGTCTCTCTCCAACAATCTAAGCCTGCCACGAATATCACTCATGAAACCACAACTCCAGTAAACCCTAGCATCTGTCTTTAATATTATGCAAACTGTGATAATAGAGTTTCCATCAAAAACAGCCGGCTCGCAGGGTTATATATCACTATAGTAAAAATGAACAAATGGATGAAATCGATTCAAAGAAGGGTGCTTACATTGAGCAGCGAAATATACGAGTTACTATGGGTAGAGAAATACCGCCCAAAATCACTTAAAGACATAATAAACCAGAAAGAAATAGTAGCTAGACTCCAAAAATTCATGGAAGAGAAAAACATGCCACACCTCCTATTCGCCGGTCCTCCCGGAACAGGTAAGTGTGTTACATATGACACACCTGTATTAACAGATAATGGACCCAGGAAAATCGGTGAAATAATTGAAAAAATAATTCAATCTAAAAGGATTGCAGGTGAGGAGGTTTTTGAAGAGGCAGTCGT
Source organism: Candidatus Tiamatella sp. (assembly GCA_015522645.1). Taxonomy (GTDB): domain Archaea; phylum Thermoproteota; class Thermoprotei_A; order Sulfolobales; family Acidilobaceae; genus Tiamatella. The sequence continues at coordinate 1,167 of WALV01000010.1, read as the reverse complement.
CCCTGTTTACTCCCTCAGTAAGAATGGTAAAGTAATCCCAGCAAGGACTTCACATGTCTATAGAGGAAAGACAAATTCCATAGTTGAAATAGAACTATCTAGTGGAAGAAGGATAAAAGTCACACCTAAACATCCACTTCTAGTCATGAATAGGTATGGTAAAATTGAATGGAAACTGCCTTCAGAAATAAATAATAAAATGAAGATAGCAGTACCCAGGACGATTGACTTTAAGGAAAACAGAGTAAATGAAAGGGATGTGCTTTTAGCGGAATTACTGGGATACATAGTAGCAGATGGTAGTATTTATATAAACCCGAAAGACGGATCCGGGTATGTTGCTTTCCATAATAAAAACTCTGAGTTACGCTCCAGGGTGAAATTATTATTCCAGTTAATCTATGGTGTAGAGGCAAAAGAAGAATTTCCAAAAGGAAGGACTCCAAGAATCCGTGTAAACCACAAGGAAATCGTGGAAGATATTGCTAGAAAAAGCTGTGTTCATGGAAGAAAAGCCAGAATTGTGAGAATTCCAGCATTTATATGGAAATCTAGAAAGACTCTTGCCTTGTTTCTGCGAGCCTATACTGATGCAGATGGAACTATTGATAATATTGGAGTCCTCATAAATACCGCGAGCAAAAGCATGGCATTTGATTTGCTGTATGCATTTAATATATTTGGTATAATTGCAAGACTTAAGGAAAAGAGAACCAGAGAACATACTTACTATAATGTAACAATATCCGGTCAAAAACAATTAAAGGCATTTATGACTAGCATAGGTTTATTCCATCCCAAGAAAAAATCAGCTATCATGAAGCTTCTGAAACATGATCCAGACATGAATATAGATACTATATATATACCTCAGAGCTTGAGAAGAATATTACCAAAACTCAGCAAACATCTATCTAGACGTCTCACTAGAGCGGAAAAGCGATTGATCTTAGAAAAAGAGAGAATGAGTGTTGAGATGTTCAATAATATAATAGCTAAATTATTTCCAAGTTTTCAAAGACTGCTGATAGATATCGAGGAAAGATTGAGTATACTAAGAAACCCGGTTAACATTTCTATGAATGAAGTATTAGAAGAACTTAATCCGTTGAAAGTGTCCACAAGAAGAAGATTTAGGGTTTTTGAGTATAAGAACAGGCATAGAAT
>WALV01000009.1 GCA_015522645.1 Candidatus Tiamatella sp. | reverse complement strand
TTCTAGTACTGTATGGAGGCATTTATCATTGGCTACCTTCCGGTATACTGGATCACTCATCCTGGCAGGCTCTCTTCTTCTAGTGGATGCAACAAGGGCTCCTTTCGCCAGGGGGCTCCACGCCATTACCGTTATGTTTAATTCCTTTGCCCGTGGAATAATGGCCAGTTCCGGCGTCCTATAGGCCAGGCTATACTGTACCTGATCCGTTTTTACCTCGTATTTCCTAGTGCAGTATACTGCTTTTTCAAGCAGGCTGTAAGGGTAGTTGCTCACTCCTATGCTACGCGCATATCCCTTGTCTACAGCCTTCTCCAATCCATGGATTACCCTGCATATATCAGCGTAGAAAGGCGGTGGCCAGTGGGAGAGGAGTAAATCAACAGAGTCTCTGCCAAGTCTCTTCTTTATTTTTTCAGCAGCCTTAACTATATCGTTCTCCGATCTACGGAAGCCTCCTACCTTTGAAACAATAAACACTTCATCAATATTCCCGATAATGCTTCCCAACAATCTCTCAGATCTCCCCCAACCATAGATTTCCGCTGTATCAAAACGGTTCAATCCTAACTCCAATGCTCTCATAATTGCTTCCCGGACACTCCCCTCATCAGTCGCTGACCACAGCCTTCCCCCCGCTTGCCATAACCCCATGTACAACAAGTGCTTCACCAGTATTGCCAGTATTGCCGAAAAGAAATATAATGTGAGGACTAGAGACTTGTATGCATGCCTAAACCATACTTCGCAGGGTCTTAGTGTTCTCTGTATGTAAAAGAATTAAGCTATTTCAGTGTTCGAGACAGCGATTGAACCATCGCTCCCAATAATCTTTACCATCCAGATCCCACTATTATTATTGCTAGCTTCGATCTTAACTGACACCTTTACAACACCAACCTTTCCAGGGGGTATATCGGGGCTAACGAGTGTTGTTACAGTAGTATTACCATCTATTTTGAACACTGTGTTACTCGGTGATACTAGGAAAACTGTTGTAACTTTCACAGTTTGCTGACCACTGTTTCTAGCATATATCGTTACATTCAGAGTCCCATGGGATCCATCTATGAAACTGTTAATCTGCTCTATCGATAGTGCCGAGTTCACACTGTTTGCAGCTTCAGTCTTCTCTGAAACCCACCCAGACATGTACCCATAGAGAAGTATGGATAGGGATAAAACGATTAGTGTAACTAGCATTACCGCGACGACGTATGCCTGGCCACTGCTTTTACTCCCATGCATATGCAAGGTCAACACCGTTCTGATTAGTATAATATAATGTACTCTGACTTGATTTTATATACTTGTATATAGGCTGCTAAAATATTTTTGTCAAAGAATAGATGGCTCAGATAATGTTTTCGCTAATAAATCTATGACTGGGATTCTTTGGCACAGAAGCGTCCCTCAGATAGTTCCTCTAACTCGTTCCTCCTATTCTCCTGACTGGTTTTTCCAGCCATGTTCTTCGATAGGTCTCCACAAAGAATTGTACTCGTACGTGACTGCTATTGAGCCCCCATATAGTCGCCTTGACCTCATCCAACAAATCTTTATTTGGATCAATATCTTCCTATGAACAATGAAACCTGCTTCAGCCTCCTGCCTACCTACGATGGCGTTATTTGTGAAGGAGCGAAATGGGTGCCATAATTTATCAATATATGGCTGATACTAGTTTAGTCAGTGGAATGTATAGTGCTATTGAGGTGGAGAATGCGTGAGTGCCAGTAACACAGAGGAACTAGCGAGCCTTGCAGGTAGAAAAGCAGTAGAATACCTTGTTCAAACAGAGAACTGTGCCTACAGCCCCTTCAAAGCGATCAGCGAGGTTCTCAGACTAAACTTGACAGATGAATGTATTAACATATCAATAGGTTTCGCCGGTGGAATAAGCGGATCAGGCTATATATGCGGTGCATTATGGGCGGCAATAGCAGCGGTTGGAGCTTACCATTCAAGGAGAAAGCTTACTGGTGAAACATTCATAGAAAGGAACATGCGTATCCATACGAAGTCAGCTAAAATCTATAGAATGTTTATAGAGAAATTCGGCAGCCCTAACTGTAGGGATCTAAACCCAAGGTTCGAGTGGAGAAGTGAGAATCAGAGGAGAAAGTGTATTTCAATAGTTAAATGGGCAGCGGAAACAGGAGTAAGAGAGGCCCTAACTCGGGAGTAATTTCTCCATCGCGTAACTTCCGTACAGAG
>WALV01000008.1 GCA_015522645.1 Candidatus Tiamatella sp. | reverse complement strand
TGCTAGAAAGATACACTAGAATGGTTCACGAATTCAACATAGCGGTCTTGAGAGATTACGCAGAACCCAAGGAGTTAATAGAGACCATGAGAAAATACAGACTAACTCCAAGCGACGCAATCATAGCATTAACCTGTAAGCATTACAGCATAGATACTATCCTTACTTTCGACGAGGACTTCAAGAGGATACCTTGGCTGAAGGTCATACCCTAGAAGCCTTCCGGGTCAAGTGGACTCGTTACCATAGGCGTGCGATTATACATTATGATTATCAGGACTGAGCGGGTCTTGGTCGAGTTTTGCGGTTCTAGTTGCCGGGATATTCCACACTGGTTTTATGATGGTTTTGTGGTGTTTGTGGCGGGCCCGACGCGAGTTTGAACCCGGGACCCCCGGCTCCGGAGGCCGAAACCATAAATACGATTGCCCTATTCTCTCTCAATGCTTTAGGTCAGTTAGGTATGTTTTCATATCTATTACCTAGTGTGTGAGGTAGCGGGTTTAGGTAAGTGGTGTTATCAGTGCTAGTTTTAACCTACTAAATTGTCAAGAAATCTAGGGTTAATGGGTTTTATAAATCACTACTACAGGATATTGTGTTTATTAATAGTGGTTACTATGATGATTAAGGTCTATACTAGATGTGCTTATAATTGTGTTTTTGAGGACTCAAGTATTTCTCCTAGCATGCTCTCGAGAGTATTCGTCACTTGTAGCACTTGCCTTGTATGATTCTGTCTAAAAGAGATATATTGCTACTAGATAATCATTGAGCAGTGATGTTTTCATGAGATTGAGGATGTAAATTGTATGCTAGGAATCTAAGAGATATTAGCTATGGGGCACATTATTAAGTAATGGGTATTTGAGCCTTGTCTGTCTCAACTAGTAAAAAAAATGTGAAGCTCGTTAAACCCGGTGAGCTAGACCAAGTTCCACCTGGTTACTGGGCTGCTATTATAGATGGTGAAGTCGTGGCTTGGGCTGAAAGTCTCCAGAGACTATTATCAGTAATGGAGAGTAAGGGGTACCAGAGGAGCGAGTATGCCGTAGTCAAAGTCCCGCCGGACGAGCTATTAGTAGCCAAGCAGGTTAAATAGGAGGTATAGACGTGGTTGAACAACTAGTATTCGAATACGTTGAAAGACTTGGCAGACCATACCCACTAGTACCCGTGACCCTAAGAGCCCAAAAAGAGTTAACACTATACGCTCTCGTAGATAGTGGTGCTGTCATAAGCCTCTTCCCAGAAGATGTCGCAAACGTTATAGGACTTGATTTGAGCAAGAGGGAGACACTATACTTAACTGGAGTAGGAGGATATGTAAAGGGAAAACATGTTCCAAACGTAGAGGTCATGATAGGAGCATATAGCTTAAGAATCCCTATAGTATTCATACCATATACGCCCATAGAACTAGCAGTTCTCGGGAGAAAAGGGTTTTTCAATGCACTCGAAATAACGCTCAGGGAGTGGGAGAGAAAACTAATAATAAAACCAAGAAACACGCTAGTAAATGACCGGTTATAATACTTAATGTGCATTTATGTCTAAAATTTGTGCATAAATGGCGGCTTCGCCGGGATTAGTGAACCAGAGACCACCGGCTCCGAAAGCCGTCTCATTAAAAAACAAGTGTATCCGCAAGCTACTTGAATTGGGGGCATAAGAGGAAAAGAAGATTTGAGTTGAAAATGGTTAAGATAAGAGGTGGATACATAATTATACTTCAGGGAAAAATACTTGTTGTAGCCTATTTTCGCTAAGGAGTATATTTCTCAGAGTCTATAATGACTTTCAGTATTCTCCTGTATTTCTCTTCCGGTACTTCTTTGTGAGTAGTCTAAATTGGTATTCCAGCTTTACTGTGAGGTAACTGACTACTCCTTGTGAATCCTTTTGGGATAGCAAGTAGAGACAACGGTTCTACTTGAGAAGGTATAGCGGTCTATTCGAGGATTTCAACCATAGCATTTGTCGTTTAAACTCCTTGTACGAGTGATCAATGGGCTATGTACTCTCTAATATGGCCTGATAAATCTATTATTTGGGGTAATAGATTCTAAGAAGCACCTTCTCCTGAATAGGCTCTAGCTTTTATGAAGTACTCAGGTCAGAACTGGTAGCAAAAAATTCTGTGGCGATCGCCCTCAGATATCTTTCATTCAAATCTGTGTGTAAGTTAAAGATTATCTGTGGTGAGTGGATTTATCTGCTTATTGGCCTTAACCCTTTTGACCTCTAATACGGAATAAGAGTTAGGTGGAGGATTGATGGGAATGTCTAAAGTTATTAGAGTAAGATACGAGAACGGTGCTCTGAAACCTCTAGAGCCTCTGGAGCTACGGGAGGGTGAAGAGGTTAGAATCCAGGTTCTGCCTGAGGAATTCCCAGATCTAGTAGATAAGGTGAGTGTGGAGGCCCTTGGTGATGTGGACAAGGCTTTGAGGGAGGCCCGTGAACGTTGGAAGAAGTGGTACTAGACTCTAGCATGATAGTCAAAAGTATTCTAAAGCCAGGCCGCTGGTTGCCTGACGCTGTCTATGAGAGGGAGCTGGAGACCCACCGGAAAGCAAAAACTCTCGTGAAGATCTTAGGATCTAGTCCTGCGACAGTACTTATACCTTACCCGGTGCTTGTGGAAGTAGCTGCTGTTATAGCTAGACTTGCAGGCAGAGAACTAGCGGAGAAGGTAGTAGAATCGCTTAGGACAACCAAGAATTACTCTATAGTGTACGAGGAAGATTATAGAGACAAAGCATTACAGGTGGCTCTAAACACAGGCTCCTCAGGCTTTGACGCCTACATAATAGCCCTAGCATGGGACCGTGGCGCACTCCTAATAACAGACGATGAACCCATGAGTAAGCATGCGGAAACACTGGGAGTTCAAGTGGCACTCCTACGCTATGCTAGCCTAGAAGACTTAATCCAGAAAATCAGATAAACCTGACCTGATTTACCATTAATGTATCTAACTAACTGGATACACATAGTCGGTATGGCCTATCAATTCCAAAGGATGGCGGGCCCGCCGGGATTTGAACCCGGGACCCCCGGCTCCGAAGGCCGGTGCCCTATCCTGGCTAGGCTACGGGCCCATTTTACTTGTTTCGTCTTGGGGTGTTTTTATTATTGGTTTAAGCCATCTTCTGCTGAGTATCCATGCTAGTGCTATGATTCCTGTTATAGCGTTTGAGGCTGACATTCCTGTCCATAGTCCTATGTCTTTCATTCCGACTGGGTATGCTAGGAGGTATGATGCTGGTATTCTTATTAGCCATAGTCTTATCGTGCCTAGTATGCTTATTCCTAGTGTGTGGCCGCTTGCCCTGGCTATTCCCCCTGCCAACATTAGTATGTCGAAACCTATTATACTCGGCCCGAATATTAGGAGCATATTGTGGCTTGCTCCTGCTACTTGCGGATCGTTCGTGAAGACTTGTATGAATAAGTCTTTCCCTACTAGTATCCCGGCTATGTAGAGGGTGACTAATACTGTCATTATTCCAAGGCCTATTAGTGCTGCCCGCCGGGCTCTTTCTAGGAGGTTTGCCCCCAGCGTCTGTGCTATTACTATGCTCGTGCTCCGTATTAATGGGAATACTATTACGTGGTCTAGGCTGAGCACTACTTGGCCTATACTGTATGCTGCCAGGATCGGCGTTCCTAGTCCCCCCACTATTCCCATCATCACCAGGAATCCTAGCGTTGTTAGGAGCCGTTGTACTGTCGGTGGAAGTGATACTTTCATTATAAGGTTGAGATGGTATCTATCGGGCACTAGATCTCGTAGGAATATCTTGTAGCCGTGGCGTCCGGTTGCTAGGCTGTATACAGAATATAGGCCTGAAAGCATTGCTGAGAATAACGTTGCTAGTGCTGCCCCTAGTACTCCCATGCCTAGTGTGAAGATCATTATGGGGTCTAATACGAAGTTGAGGAGGGTTGATACTACGCTTATTTTCATAGGTGTCTTGGTATCACCCGCTGCTCCAAGGGCGAAGTTGAATGTTAGGAATAGGTAGTTGAAGGCTACCCCGACTAGAGTCACTGCTATATACATATCCGCTAGCCTGCTCACATCGGGGGGGATGTGGGCTAGTTCCAAGTAGTACCCTCTTACCAGGTAGAATATTATCGTGCCGGGTACACCTATTAGCATAAGTAAGCCTAAGATGTAGCCGACTACCTTTGAGGCTTTACGGTAATCCCCCGCACCTATGTACTGGCCCGTCAAGGCCGAGATACTGCTTGCAAGTCCGAATCCTATGCTCATAAGTATTCCCCGGTAGGGCCAAGACGCTGTTGGAGTACCTAGGGCTGCGGTTCCCAGCCTTGAGAGCCAGAATGTGTCTATTATGCTGTAGAGGCTTTGGAGGCTTCCAGATACGAAGAGGGGGATGCTGAGTGCTATAATTAGTTTCCCCATATTAGGGGACTCTAGTATGTTTTTCCTCTGTTCACCGAGTTTATCCTTATTGCCCGGCTGCAAGCCTCTTTACACCGCTAAACGTTCCCGGGTGCTCTGTTATACTAGTATTTTAGATATAATAGTTCCCTTAAAGCGGATAAAGGAGCCAATACAGAGAAAACAAAAGGTTGGAGGCTAAGATAAGGAGAGAAATATTCTAATAGAATTGTTTATAGTGAATTCATTAATCAGTTTTAGCTATAATATAATATAGATCCTTCCCAGCTTTATGAACTAGGTATGTCTCGTATAACTTTTTTGATATTCCATGAAAATGAAAAGCTTATCCTGGACTTAGCTTGAGATAGATACTTGCCTCGTTATTTTAATCGAACCGTTATGCTGGCATTAGTGTCCCCACGATTATTAGTCCCAGCGCTATTGTCGCCATGAATATTATAAACTGCCCGGGGCTCATATCCCCTACTCTCTTTACGAATCTCACGAAGCCTATTGTAAGCGCTCCTACTAGAATTGCCGCGAGTATCCCGAATCCCGTTAGAACCATATAGTATCCTACGCCGTGTGTTTTGAATCCTATTCCACCGAGTGTTTGAACCGCGGCTTGTAGTGCCATAAGACTCATAGTAACCACCTCTCAACAACAACCTTAGTACCGGAATAATGAAATCCCTTATACCCCGGTAATACCGAAGTAATACTCATCCATTCAACACTGAATGGTATTCCAATACTGAGTTGTAAGACAGGAAAACCTCATAATCAAATAGAGTTCTTTTATATTGGAAGCTAACTAATTCGGCTTAAAAGGCACAGTATAGAGAAAGCAGCCTTACTTGTTGGATGTAAGTGGAAGTAAACATGTAACTAATTCGGGGACAGTAGATAATCGGTAGTTCACAGAGATTCTTGAAGGTAAATCATAATGATATCAGGGATTTCTACAAGTTGGGAAGCATCTAGATTTGACTGTAACAATGCAGTGCACTCGTAGAAACGGTGGTCACTATTTATCTTCTGCTGGATCTAATATAATTGTACTTGGGGATGATTGGGGTTAAAAGCTCTGATTAACCGGATGATCGAGCCCAGAGGACTGACCCTAACTGGAAATACCATTTAAAGCTGTAGCAGCATGATTTGTCTACCAGGGCTATGATGCACCCCGGACACTGATTGATGGTGAAGCACGAGCGAACTGAGCCCCCTGTCGACTAAGGGTTAAAAAGCACCTTTCTTGCTGGCTGTTTGTCACCTAGATTTACTAGTGTAGACTGTTTTTAGTTTACTTATTATTTCAGCGATAGGGATCTCAACTGGACAGACCTCTTCGCACCTCCTACAGTTCAAGCAGAGCATTGCAAGGCCGGATGCAACTTCCTCGCTCAAGGTTATTGCAGTCCAGTTTACTCCCATAGGTCCACCGTAAGCCGGGCCGCCCCACAGGTTAGCTGTATGCCTCCATACCGGGCATTCGTACTGGCATCTCCCGCATCTAATGCATCTGAGTTGATCCTTGAGGAATGGGTGTTCTACTGCTTTCCTCCTACCATTATCTAGGAGGATCACATGTAACTCTAGGGGACCATGTGCCCCGTATACCCGGGTGTGCTCTATGTCTGCTGTACTACTTGGTCCCGCTATAATGTTGATGTAGGTTGGTGGATATAGTCCCGCGTAGGCTGCTTGGACTAGCACTGTTTTGAAAGCATCTAGCGTTGTTGGCAGGATTTTCTCTATTCCCGTTATAACTATGTGTTTCCCTGGTAGCCCTGTTACTAGCTTTATATTACCCTCGTTTTCCACTAGGAATATTATGCCTGTGTCTGCTGCTATCGCGTTTGCACCGCTTATACCTATGTCTGCTTTAGTGAATTTCCCCCTTAGGAATTTACGTACGTACTTGACCATTTTCTCCGGGGGATCATCTTCGGAGAGGTCTGCTCCGAGTTTTTCTTTGAGGAGCATAGCTACTCGTTCCCTTGTCAAGTGTATGGCTGGCGCTGTCGTGTGCATAGGTTTACCGTGTTCTAGTTGGATTAACAGTTGACCTAGATCGGTTTCCCATACCTCGTTGCCTTTCTCTTCCAGGTACTCCCGTAACCCTATTTCTTCTGCGACCATGCTTTTCGAGAATACTATCGTTTTACCCGATCCAACTATGCTTGCCACGTATTCCCTCGCTTCCTCAGGTGTGCTCGCTAGGTATGGTTTAGCATTAACCGCTTTAAGGCTCTCTATTGCCTGGTTTATGTACTGGTCTATACTCCCGATTACTTTCTCTTTGGCTTCTTTGACTTCCTTGGCCATACTGGTTAGGTGAGGGTTGCTTGACAGTATTCTTGGGACGTTGGTTTCCGCGCTGTGAGCTGCACGGCTTACCCCCTCCTGGAATGATGGATCGTCCAGTGCTTTCTTTATATCTTCTAGTACATTATCCAGCGCTTTATCGGGGTCTATTCCTAGTCACCTCTCTACTCAACCCGGGAGCGCACCGCTCAGGTATAGTGCTATGTCTCTGATAGTGGAGTTGGTAGGCGTTGATCTTGATAGGTTTGCATAGCATATTGGGCATAATGTTACTATTCTAGGCGACTTTTCCAGTAGCTCCTTCACCCTTGTCTCACTAATTTTTAAGGCTAGCTTAGGGCTTAGCGACTCTATCGGGCCGCCGCAGCAGTAAGTCATTTTACGCGTCCTCCTCGGCTCTAGTACATGGTAGCCCGCTGCCTCTAGGAGCTTTCTAGGAGGATCTAGTATCTCTAGGAACCTGGCATAGTAGCAAGGGTCGTGTATGACGACCTCGCCCTTATCGCCTGAGGCGAACCTCAGCTTCCCCTCCTGCTGCCTCTCATAGAGAAGCTCGAGGTAGTTCACCACCTCTAGGTTGTAGTTATCCACGTATCTTGGGTAGAGTTCTTTGAGAGCGTATGTGGTGTGCGGGTCCACTGTAATTACCTTTGAAGCGTTATGCCCTCTAAGTCTATCGTATACCTTCCTTGCGTGCTCCGAGAAGTCCTGCTCCAAACCCATGTCGTGTAGAAGTATTCCGCTATACATATCGTCCTCGTAGAGGTACCCGTAAGTGACTCCAGCAGAGTTCAATAAGGCTATTATTCCTCTAAGTATAGAGTCAGCGTACGCGACGTCCTCCTTCCTAGGCTTCGCTATTTTCGACAGGTCTATGAGCTTGGAGAACGTCTTCGCGAACCTCAACGCTAGTGCTCCAGTCTTCCTCCTATCAGTCAACACTTCAAGCTGGCTTACTAAACTATTGATATACGGAATAAGCTGGTATAGCCCACCCGTGTAGAGCATGTAGTCTCCTCTCCTAGGAGGCCTTACATCCCCAGCCCACTTGTATAAAGCGTCTTTAGGGGCTGGTAGGGGCAGGTTTGTGCGGCGCGTGTTCTCGGATACGAAGGAGATTATTTCTCTTATAGAGGACAACCCTTATACACCTACCTTGACTTTATAACTATCATACTTATATCCGATTCGATTTCACCGGATAAAACGAGGCTCCTAATCTTCTTAACAAGGTCAGCAACGCTTATCTTGGTGGGGCATTTCATTGTGCAAGCTCCACAAGTTAGACAGGAGAATATGCTGGAGAGGGCTTCACCGCTGGCTTTCCCCGTTGAGGCTATCTCTCTTGCCAGGTAAACTCTTCCCCGTGGACCGTACCCCCTATGGGGGCCGAAGGGAAGGGTGGGGCATACTGCTTCGCAGAATCCGCAGTATAGGCATTTACCCGTCTCCTCTAGGATGCTGTCGAACTCTTCACTCAAAATCCGATCCCTCACACACTTCCAGCTAGTGGTACAAGCGTCTAGACAACCTTTCCAGGATTAAGAATATTCTTGGGGTCAAAGGCCAGTTTTATCTTTTTCATAATACCAATCATCATGCCCGCTCCATGCGCCTCTAATTCCATCTCTAACCCTTTCTTCTTCATTAAACCGATACCGTGCTCGGAGCTAATAGTTCCTCCCAAGCTTATAGCTATTCTCATAAGATCATAGAACCATTCCTCCACCTTGCTAGCCATATCACGGTTCCCTGGATCGAAACCCACCGCCGGGTGAAGGTTCCCGTCACTTATGTGCCCCCCCATGAATGTTGGAAGCCCGTATTTCTCTTCCAGCCTAGCTATCTCCCTGACAGCGTCAACAAGCTTGGACGGGGGTACCGCTATATCTTCTATATATATCATAGGGTTCCCTATTCCTAGGATCTTCCTTGACAGATAGTTCTGGGCTGGGAATAATGAGCGCCTCACATCGAATAGCCCCTTCCCCTCGGCTTCCTCAATTGTCTCAGCTGTATATACGGCTGTTGCACTATTGTTCTCCAGAACCTTTACCAGCCAGCTGAGCATTCTCCGTGTAGCTTCCCTATTTACATCTATACTTACCAGTAACATAGCTCCGCTTCCCTTAATACTAGTATCGGCGAGCTCCATAGCTGCCTGAGTCGTCTTTTCATCCAAGAACTCCATTATATACGGTTGAATACCGCTGTTCTTTATATCCACAGCCGTTTGAGATAACTGCTCTAGTGTCGGGAAAAATGCCAGTGCCGTCACAACGCTCTCCGGTAATGGAGTTATTTTCAGTATCGACCTAGTCACTATCGCTAGGGTTCCCTCGCTTCCTATTATGAGTCTTGTGAGATCATACCCTTGCCGGCACTTCAGCGTCCTGCAACCTATCCACATTTGTGTGCCTCTCTCATCAGGTAGGACTATTTGAAGCCCTAGAACCCAGTCCTTCATTGTCCCATACTTAGCCCCCCTCATCCCCCCGGCTCCACTGTTAACCGCCCCTCCCACTGTAGCTACGGCAGAGCTAGCTGGGTCCACTGGAAACATGTACCCATAGCTTGCCAAGTAATTGTTTAGCTCGTCTATCCTAACCCCGGCCTCAGCTATCGTATAGCTATCCGGTACACTGGTTTCCACCACGCTGTCCATCCTCTCCATGCTGAGAACCACTCCCCCGTTTAGAGGCACAGCCGACCCTGCGAGACTAGTTGTCGAGCCCTGAGGGTAGATCTTTACATCATTCTTGTACGCATATGAGACTAGTTTCGATACGTCATTCACAGTCTCGGGGAAAACTACTGCCAGTGGGAGCTCCCTTGCAGTATAGCCGCTTGGCTCTCTGGAGTATAGCTTGATTATCGAGGGGTCTGTGACCACTTTCTCTTTACCTATCGTACTAACGATTCCCTTCACTAATTTATCCCCAGCCAAGGCTAACCCCCTATTCTGGTTGTGGTTGATAAGCGTGGTTCTTATCGATTACCATTCTGTAGTGGTTTCCGTATTACAACCACTAGGAAGTCATTGACGTTTGTGCCCGTATAGCCTGTATCTATCGTCCTATTCAGCTGCCTGAAGAACTCGTAGCTATTATTATCCATAAGGTACCGCTTCGGATCCATCTTCATCCCATATGCCTCGCCAAGGAGTGAATTATCTATATAAGCGCCCGCCGCTGGGCTCATACCGTCTATCCCATCGCTACCCATACAGGCTGCAGAGTAGCCTATTTCACGTTGACCCAGCTCCAATAAGAGTGATAAGCATAGTTCCTGGTTCCTCCCCCCAATACCTTTACCCCTAACCGTAACAGTAGTCTCTCCTCCAGCAAGTAATATGATTGGAGGCGCATAGGGTTCTCCCTCGTGCGTAATGCTCTCAATTATTCCTGCTAATAGTTTAGCTACCTCCCTTGCCTCACCCCTCATTCTAGAGGTGAGGATGAACGGTTTCCATCCCTCTAGGACTGCAGCTTCTCCCATTGCTTTAAGCGATATAATGTTACTTGCTATAACGAAGTTATCTACCTTCGATAATATAGGGTCTCCGGGTTTCACAGTCTCAGGGACTTGACCCTTTATCCCATTCTCTATATGCTCTCTTACACTCCTAGATATCTTGTCTAGTAAACCGTATTTCTCTATGACACTCAAGGCGTCCTGGAATGTCGTTCTATCAGGCGCTGTAGGGCCTGACGCTATCGAGTCCAGCCTGTCCCCCACTACGTCGCTTATTATTAGAGAGATCGTTTTCTCCGCGTTAATGTATCTAAGTAGCTGGCCTCCCTTCACCTTTGATAAATGCTTTCTGACAGCGTTTAACTCCACGATATCCGCTCCACTCTTCATTAGCATGCTAGCGGAATAGGAGATATCCTCTAGGGAGACATTGTCGGCTGGTACTTCGAATAACGCTGAGCCTCCCCCGGATATTAGGAGGATGAGCAGGGAATCCTCGGGGAGCTTGGATACAAAGGCTAGTAGCTCGAGGCTGGAGGAGAGAGTTAACCCGCCAGGTAACGGGTGCTCGCCTTCCAAAACTTTTATGCTACCTATATGATTGGACTGGGGTCCTTTTGGGGCTATTATAACCCCCTGCTCCACCTTCCCTTTTAACGCGTCATATACTCCTTCAGCCATACCCATCGACGCTTTCCCGAACCCTGCAACATAGATCCCATTGTACCCGCAGTACTCCTCGCCCATAACCCGCAAGCAATCGCCTTCTATCGACAATACCTCCCTAACCCTTTCCCTAGGATCAGCAGCTGCTAGCCCGGAGTTGAGTATTCTCCTTACCAGGCTATTCATGTGTTCGTTAAACATGTAGAATACCAATTCCCTTCTACCCATGTTAATGGTTGAATGTGCCGGTGAAAAATTTATTGAAACAATGCAAACAATGGCTAAGTGGGAGAAAACAGTGTTCACCCTCACTACACTAGCCCTGCTAGGTTTCATTTTGGGATTGCTTTACGGTATGTTTAAGAAGGATAGCATAGCCGAAGGATTCGTCTACGGCTTCCTACTAGCTATTATCCTACCACTACTCCTCTTCGTCATCCCACTATTGATCCTACTAATATTCGTTGGGGTACTGTTCATAGTATTACTAGCCCTCATCGAAGGATTTGCTTTAATATAGTGGACTGTTTCTCAGATCGACATAATGTTTTTAATTAATCTTTATACCACCCATCTAGAAAATAGATTTAAACGAAAAATAGAATGTTATTTCGGAGGTCCTAAATGTTGAATAAAGATCAAGGTATCGGATGGAGCATAGCTATCGTCTCTGTTATAGTTATCATTATATATGCTTGGCTAGTCTTCGCGACAAACTATGCTATACTACTGCTGAAGCTAACGGGTTTCATAGCAGTAGCAGGAGTATTCGGCATCCTAGCATGGATAGGCTATACTTTAGCCACGACACCTCCGCCCAAGCCTATAGAGGAGATTGAGAAGGAGCTGGAGGATGAGCTCAAGAAGCTAGAGGAAGAAATGAAGGAAGAAGGAGAATCAGGAGAATCCAAGGAGGAAGCAGGGGAACAGGAGGGAAAAGAGTAGCATCCTCTTTCATAGAGGTATAATTTTTGCCTAGAACCGTATCCACAAGTGAATTAGAGGGACTACTAGATAGATTAGATGGCAGAGGCTATGGCTCATACAAGGACCTGTATAACATAACTGTCTCAACTAGAAAATACTATTACAGGCTAACAGCCATACAGGGGGACCCGCACGCACCGCCCAGTATCCTGGAGGCCGCAATACCTCCTAGTTCACACAAACTAGAGGAATTCGACTGGGATGTCCCCCGAGTTTATAAACCGTTATCGGATTACGCGAGTAGGCTTCTATACAATATAGCTAAGAAGTACTCGGAGAGATGTGGTAACGGTAACAGCTGCCTGATAGGTGTACCTAAACCCTCTCCACGAATACTATATAGGAGCTCCGTTACGTTCAGGAAGGGCGAACTCGTCCTCAGACTATGGGTCGGCTTGCCCGCTTCAGGTAGAAGGGTAAATGGGCGTATGGCGAAGCATGTCCTACTCGAAAGGATTCCACATGTGATCATGGATCTAGTAGAACTGCTAGGCAAACGGGACCCGTTAACCGGTCATATCCTAGTCTATAATCTACAGGAAGAAACTAGGGAGTGGCTCATGGAAAACGGGTACTCTTTCATAATTGGAAACGGGTCGATTCTACCTCGCAAAGCCGGCTTTAGCCAGGAACCCCTAGCGAATGCTGTACCGTTTAAGTCTCCTCCAGGGCTGGAAAGGGAGATATGCGTTGAACACGGCTGCATCCGAGGCATGCTGATAGAGGACGGGGTGAACATTATCACGGGAGGAGCATATCACGGTAAGACTACCCTACTCCAAGCAATATTAGAAGGAGTTTACAACCACATCCAAGGCGATGGCAGGGAGCATGTAGTATCTAGGCCCGACACGTTCCTAGTCCAATCAGAAGACGGGAGGATAATCACGTGCACAGACATAAGCCTATTCTTCAATACACTTCCGGACGGTAGAGACACTGTTTGCTTTAACACGTTAGACGCTAGTGGCTCCACCAGTATGGCTGCATCGATAACCGAGGGCTTGGAGTTAGGTGTGAGGCATATACTTTTCGACGAGGATACTAGTGCTACAAACCTACTGTATAAGGACAAGGTCATGATGAACCTTATACCGGAGGATCCTATTAAACCTTTGAATCACATGGTAAGGAAGATGTACGAGCAACATGGAGTATCTTTTACAGCTATAACAACAGCCTCAAGCTCGTTCCTAGCTCGGTCGACACGAATAGTGAAAATGGTCAAATACAACCCCCATCTAGTAACCAGTCCGAGAACCCTGGAATACCAGGAGGATACCGAGGAAACAAATGCAGACATTATAGGTTTACCGTGGGAGAGGGTTTTCCAGGGAGTTAAAGGTGTTAGGAGAATCAAGAGTGCGAAGAGGAAAATAATCATAGAATATGAGGGGACAGGCATACTAGAGTTTTCAACCGATAAAAACCCGAGGATTGTTGAGGAGGGTCAGGTTAAGTTTACTGCTCACGCTATCAGGTTAATACTGAAGCGAGGACACGGGGAATCCTTCCGAGACATTGCCCACTGGATAGACTCCTCCCTAGATACGAGTGGATTCGACTACTATGCCAAGCCAGTGCCTCCGGACCTCGTAGAGACTAAAGGGTTTGATGTTGCCTGGATGCTGAATAGGCTGTATAACCTCAATGTCAAGCAAGCCGGCTTATGATAAATGTATGAATACGCCTTTCAAGTATTCCAGGTAACCGGTTGTATTCATAGTATGATCCCTATCCGCCTTCCGGATGGATCCTATAATCCTCGCGTTAAGCCTTGAAGTAAGCTTTCCTATAAGCTGAACAAACATTTCCTGTGTCAGGAAATAGCTGCAACTGGAAAGGTAGGCTACCCCGTTTCTGCCTGTGTGATCCAAGCCAAATTTATACACCGCCTTATAAGCCTTCAACCCTTTTCTCACAGCACTACCACTATTCTCCTGTATGAACGCCGGAGGATCGATTGAAACAAGGTCATAAACGCCTTCCACACCGGTCATCGCCTGCCATACCGATGACTCCATAATGTTGTAGTTGGTAAAACCGTTTAACTCAAGGTTCCTCCTGAGAATCCTAGTAGCAACAGGGTCCTCCTCGATAAACACTAGTCTCGACGCGCCATTGTATGCTGCGTGTAAGCCGAATCCGCCTGTGTAGGAGAACACGTCTAGTACGCTATCTCCCTTCCCAGCAAGTGATCCGAACTCCCTCCTATTACCCCTCTGATCTAGGAAAAAACCTGTCTTTTGACCCTCCACTACGTCAACTATGAAGCGGACGCCGTACTCATCTATGATTGCCTCCCTCTTACTCCCCTTCAGCCACCCCCTCTTAGGCTTCAACCCTATGTCACGTCTACTCCTCTGTACGCTTTTCTCGAAAACATGTTGCACACCTGTCTCCCGTGATAGCCAGAATGCTATATCCCGTAAATATTGGTCGAAGCCGAGGCTGCTTGACTGGATTACCGCGATATCATTGTAGACGTCTATAATTAACCCAGGCATAAGGTCCCCATCACTGTTTACCAGGCGGAACCCCATACTAGGGTCAGCTAACCCTATTTTATGCCTGAGGCGTAGAGCTGACTCAAGGTTAGACTCTATCGCCTCGACAGGGTCGCTCGTGGTACAGGGTTCACGGCTTAATACTCTAACACCAACATGGCCCGCTCCGTCCCACAGGCCGCATACAATTACTCCGCTACTCGTTTCAAGCTCAACTAGCTCGCCTGGTTGAACAACTTCCTTCCGCTTAATCCATTTCTCATATACTACAGTAGCACCCTTCTCTAGCTCCCTAGCTCCTATCCCAGCCACACTGTATCTAGCAGTCAAAGCTTACATTGTCACCCTTTCATGGCCTTCTAATCCTTCCTTCATCGACAAAGTCATCAAGTCGCTTATCTTGTAAGCTTCATCGAGCTCCCGCATCACATCCTCTGAGGCAGTGTAAATAATCTCTCTAACCCTGTCCTTACCAAGCGTGGCATAAATATCTCTCCTAACGTAAACCCTTATATGTAAGGTAGGTATAACTCCGAGTATACCGGTCAGCCTTCCAGGATTTATCTTCTCGACGCTAATACCTGTATCCCGCTTGTACGCGAATAGGAAATCCCCATGACCATTAGGCTCCTCGACAGTGGCTGGTATAGGCCTTATTTCAGCCGCTTCCACCCAGAACTCCCCTATCCTATCCGAGCTAGGCTTGATTTTCTCTGCAATAATCTCCGTGACATGATTCTCTATATTACTTAGAATATGCTGTGGAACCGCTTTGATCAAAGGTATCCTCAGAGGCGTGTACTCCAGCTTCCACGGGCTATACCTCCTCTTTAAATACCCGGCGCTCGGGCAGAGTGCCTCGTCCAGATGAATTATCTTATAGTAGACCACATCGTCCCAGAGTCTAGAGTACATTGAAGGATCCTTGTTCAAGAGCCTATCGACAGCTTCCACCAACCCCAGGTTCACAGCATACTTCTCCAATACCTTCTTGAGGAGCCTGTCGTATGCACGGTTCGAGTGGTGGAGATAGACATACTCGAACATGGAAACCTTAGCTTGTAAGAGGCCTCTCAGTGCCCCGTCAGCCTTCCTGTCAAGTGCAACTCTATAAGACCCGTCATCCAGTTTAACAGGGTAACTCGACTCTATCAGCCTTGAAGCGTCAATGAAACCGTACTCCACTGTACCGGTATAATAAGAGTCTCTTACAAGGAAGTCGAGTAGGTCTGACGGGTAGTAGAAGTCTTTCACGGAATAACGTATCAGTTTAAGTATATTATCACCCTCCCTATCATTCAGTATGGAAGACACTATCTCTTCGGAACCCTCCAATGCTGTACCATAGAACTGTTTCCGCAGCTCATCCTTTATGAACCAGTCATATATGACCTTGCCTAACGCCTCATGGTTCACGGCATCCTTCTTATTCTTGAAATGCTTACTCAGCACCGACTCGTCGAATGCGTGGCTGAAGGGACCATGGCCTATGTCATGTATTAACCCTAGGATCCTGGCTGATTCTATAAGGGAGTCCCTGCTGAACCCTCCCATATCTGCTTCATCCAGCCTGGAGAGCAGTGTGTCAGCAAACCTGCCTGCTAGATGCATAACCCCAATGCTATGGCTGAATCTGGAATGTGTCGCGCCTGGGTATACTAGGTATGTCAGCTGTAGCTGCCTTATATGGCGGAGCCTCTGAACTAGCCCGTGATCTATAAGCGGTTTCTCCAGCTTCTTATCGAAAAGAATATACCCGTGAACTGGGTCCCTAATGTATCCCCTAGAAGTTATTCTAAGCACCTTCCAGTACACCAAGATGGTTAAGGGGAATTGGAGGCTAAAAACGCTTAACTCAATACTCTAGATCCTTCTTCCACATAGGTAATACCATAGATGCACCAGCCTGCCTGGCTAACCCTGCGACTAGACCTATAGCCCTGCTCATAAGGATTTTCTCCTTGACCGGGATCAGCTGGCTCACCAGGTTCCTCTTAGCCATAGTTCTAACTATAATTTTAACATTAGTCCTAGGCCCCACACCATCCACGACGAACTCAACTCTATACCTTATATGGTCGGTGTCAACCTTGAATAGAGCCCTGTCAACCCATGGTTTAATCTGAACAACTCCCTCATCTCTTACACCCATAGGCCCGATGCGGTGGCGTAGGCGTACAATCACAATATTATCCATACGCTCAACCTCCTCGAGGCCGGGGAGGAGGGCAGCGGCGCTAACAGGGTCCATTGACGAGATGAATTTCTCCTGGTCCATATCAGGTGTAAGCACAGTCTGCTCAATTATCTCTACCACGGAAACCACCATACACGTTAACTATGATTAAATTCCAGTTAATAGACAGTTAAATAAACAACCCTTTAACCAAACGATATTGGGGCTATTCTTTTGTGGAGAGTAATCATACACTACCGCAGAGAAGAGGAAGATAAAATCAGAGAGCTCCTCGAACAAAAACAGTACAATGTAACCTATTGGGACGGGACTATTATAGTATACATGCCCGAGGGAGAGGTGGAGGATTTCCTCACCCATGTAGAGAATACTCTTGACATGAGGTACAAGGAGAACATTGTCGTGGCGGACAAGCCTAAGATAATCCTGGGAGGCCCTGTGAAGAGAACAATGACCACGAAACCGGCTACAGTGGAGGCACCCGTTGATGAGCTGATAATGAAGGCAAGGCAGCTAAGCAGGGTAGACCCGGGTAAAACACTCCTCGCCGTTCTCGCATCAACGATAACACTGATAGGCCTATGGCTTGATAGTCCTGCAATAGTGATAGGAGCAATGCTCCTAAGCCCACTACTCGGCCCGCTATACTCTCTCTCACTAAACCTTGCCTTCGGAAAACCTAGGGACACATGGAGAAGCCTATTGAATATATTTATCCTAACAGGAGCAGCCTACCTGACAATCCTGGCGATATCCCTAGCAATAAAACAGCAGGGAATAACTGTCCCGGCAAATAACGAGATAACCTCGCGCACTATTCTAACGCCCCTATACGCTGTACTCTCGATACTCCTAGGCTACGCGGCCATATTATCGACAAGGAGGGAAGTAACAGAGGCAATAGCTGGAATAGCTATTGCAGCAGCACTCCTACCACCCCTAACAGTATCAGCACTACTTCTCCCAGTAAACATCCACGGAAGCATGAACGCCCTAAACATAACCGTGCAAAACACAACCGGAATAACAGCAGGCTCCCTAATAGCAATAATAACACTCAACATAAAACCAAGGAGAAACCCATATATAAACACCTACACGATAACGCTAGCACTCATAACAGCAGCGATAATACTCTACACACTAATCACATAATAACAAAAAATCACGGCACAACCTTTAACCATGGGACGCGATGGGAATCCCCCGTCAAAAGACATCATAATATTAGCACCATTCTCCTTGCATGCTAAAGAGATAACAGTGTCGCTAGGCAATAACTTGTAATTACGAATGATTTCCATTAACTCTCTCTCCTAGATACTTCCTCTTTCAACAACACGGCTTCCAGAATATCTAGAGCGTATTCTACTGTCCTAAGAACCTCTTCCGGAAACCCGTTCTTGGTTATATAGCTTCTCAATCTCCAGCCTTTAAGACCGCTAACCTTGCCGGCAGTAATATAAAGCAATTCATTCAAAACAGTAGTGGTTATAGCATAATCATCTAGGCATAATCAGGGAGAAGACTCAGTGCCTCTTCATGCCTCTCATTCTCAAAGATATAACTATATAGAACATTGGTATCAATACAAATCAAGCCTCTTCCTCCTTCTCCTTCAGCTTTCTATATCTACTCCCAGAGAATAAACCATCCTACCGACATGTTATTCACCGGCTACTTAGTATCTCCCGTATTGTATTGTTTCGCGTGATGTATTCGGGGTTGTTCTTTCCGTGTTAATGGACATTATATAATTCTTGTCTCCCGGAGTTCGGGTATGTTTTTACTGTTCTTTCTAGGGGATATGTATTCTTTATTTCCATGGTATAACTTGTTTGGCTTGGTGGATTACTGGTTTGGATGTTATAGTTACCGGTGGTGCTGGGTTTATTGGTAGCCATACTGTTGAGCTGTTGCTGTCTGAGGGGTACGGTGTTATTATTGTAGACGATTTCTACACCGGTAGCATGGATAATCTGCCTACGAGTAATAGGAGATTACGTGTGTTGAGGGTTGATGTTAGTGATTGGTCTAGCTTGAAGATGAAGACTACTGATTTGGTTTCTGAGGGTGATATTGCTGGGGTTATTCATCTTGCCGCGTTGATTAATATTGTTGAAGTGATGGAGGATCCGCAGCGTGCTTTGGATGTGAATGTTAAGGGTACTGTTAATGTGTTGGAGTTGGCTAGGTTGTTTGATGTTGATAGGGTTGTTTTTGCTTCTAGTACTGCCGTGCACGGTGAACCAGTGTATCTGCCGGTGGATGAGGCTCATCCTCTAAATCCTGCTAATCTTTACGGGGAAACTAAGTTGTTCAGTGAGAGACTCCTTAATAGGTATAGTATTGATTATGGGTTGGAGACCATAGCATTGAGGTACTTCAATGTTTACGGGCCGAGGATGAGGCCTGGGCCTTATGCCGGTGTGGTACTAGCGTTTATTCAAGCTCTCCTAGATGGTAGGAGGCCTGTTATCTATGGTTCAGGGTTGCAGACTAGGGATTTCGTCTACGTCAGGGATGTAGCCCGGGCGAATTTACTGGCTTTGGAATCTAAGTATACAGGTGTACTGGAGATAGGCTCCGGTGGGGAGACCAGTATAAGGGATCTGTATCATATGGTTTGCGAAATAATCGGTAATTGCCCGGAGCCTGAGTTCAAGCCTCCTAGACCCGGAGATGTTCAAAGAAGCAGAGCTAGTATCGCGTTGGCTTGGAAGGCTATTGGTTGGAAGCCTATGACAGATTTAATGGATGGCCTCCGTGAGACGGTTACCTATTATAGGAAGCACTAGTTTCTATGTTCAGATATAACGGTGTAATACATATACTCTCCTTTATGACCACAGAGTCACCCACCTTAACTGGTGAATGAAAATGAATATTGTAGGAAGCTTATTTGGCTTATTCTCAACAGCCATGTCATTCGACGCTGAGGCTGGTGCCGAGCATGAGGGAAGGATGGATGGCTGCTGCGGTGGCTGGGGCTGGATGGGAATAGGAGTCGTATTCTGGATCCTTATGATTATAGCGGTAGTTGCTGTAGTAGTCTACATAGTTGATAGGATATCAAGTACGCATAGACCAGGTGAGAGGCTAGAGGACGAGATCTATCGGCTTAGGAG
>WALV01000007.1 GCA_015522645.1 Candidatus Tiamatella sp. | reverse complement strand
GTATAATGGATACCTGCTAGGCCTATCCAGCCTAGGTATCTTCAGGTAGATCAGCCAGAAGATCAGGAATGAGAGTAATGGGATGAGTAGGACAGATGTGATGGCATACACGTTCAAGGGTAACGCTAGTTTCCCGGTTGCAGAAGTGACTTGGAGTATATTCAGGAAGAGTATGGTGAGCATTACGACACTATACATCATGGCCATCATGGAAGCTGAACCCTTCAGTTTCTCAAGGTACTTCCTCTGATCATCCATAGTCAAACTCATGGCTCTCTCAAGGAACTCGCTGACATTCCCGCGCGTCCTAAGCACGTTAGCGAACCCTGTCAGTGTGCTGCTGAGAGCCTTGTGTGGAAGTGATAACCCCACTTCTTCAATAGCGTGGAGAACGTCGAAGCCCAGGGTCTTGGAGATTGATATTATCCTCTTCATGTAAGAGGAGATGGTGGGGTAGACTGTTGAGATACTCATCCTGTTAACCATATCCTCTAAAGACAGCCTGGTACGGGACAGGATAGCTAGGTGGAACATGAAGAACGGGAGTTCTCTCGAAATATTACTCTTATTCTCCTCGACAGCATTATAGATCCTAACTATAGGGACTACCGGGATAAACGCTAGGGAGACGAATATAATGGATACTAGGATGAAGTTGTAGGGCTTGCCTATTGCAGGGTATAGGTAAACTGAGACGAAAACCATGTAGATGGAAAGTAGGAAGGTATAGTAGAGGTATCTGGCTATCAGGTAAACTGGGTGGACCCTCATATTTCCTTCGATGGCTTTCTTATCCAGCTCGAGGCTTTCAACTATTTTTAGGGCAACGCCTCCGAATACTGCTACGCTGATTATGTCTATTATTGATCTGAACTTGATCTTCCTAGTTCTCTTACTTCTACTTTTCCTCCTCAGCTTCAGTTTCACTCTCTTCACCTTCCCCGTACTCTTCTCCCAGTAGCTCTGAGATTTCCTTTATGCTTCTCACTTTCTCGACGGTCTTCTTGGACATCCAGTATAGGATGACTAAAGCTAGAACTACTCCTATGCCGGCGAATATGATATTGGAGTATAGTATGAATATACCCTTTATAGTTGGTTTTGTCAGTAGTATAACACTGTCCTCCTGCGCGGAATTGAATGCAATAGTCTCGGAGGAGTACAGGTTGCTCTCGAATTTAACAGTATACCAGTCTATGGGGAGATCCAGGGTAATCTCCCCGCTAGGGGGGACGGGAATGACCTTGTAAACGCCTAGAGCTGACTTAACAAAGATGACACCATTCTTAACACTACCAATAATGGAGGAGACCTTGATCAAGACGCTTCTAGTCTTCCTGGGGACTGCAACGCTTATATTACCGTCGCTATTCACTGTGACCTGCTTGGTTATACCGACATAAACAGGAGTCTCACCTACCTTGACTAGAGTATTACCGCCTGGAAGCATGAGAGTTATATTCCTAACATTCTTATATGAGACCCCGCCTACAGTTACTGTTAAGGGTGTCTCAACAAGCTTCTTGCTAACACTATCAACAAATAATAGATTAACAATATAATAGGATCTCTCTGCTTTAACAACAACAACCTTTTCCTCCGGGACAGCTATTTGCACGGGGGTCTTCTTGAACAAGTTAACGCCGTTATAATATACTATAGGCTCAACGGAAACAGTATGCTTACCTTTAGGCAGGTAAACAGTGGAGTTAGACGTGCATCCAAACGGGGTGCATACAACGAATGTCCCGTTTACCACGGCGCCAGACGCTGAATCTATCACCTTGAACTTAACAGGATACAACTTATAGTCCAACGTTAAATTGACATTAGTATCCTTCTCCACGGCAGCCACGATACTCTTATCCTCGTAGTAAGGGAGACTCTGAGTATCGTTGACAGTAATCCTATAAGTCCCAGGGGCAACCCATAGGGAGATTCTAGTACTCCGATACACTTCCCCATGGAAAAGTGTTTTCCCCTCCCCCTCAACGATAACATTCACAGGCTCAGCTAGACTAGGGGACCTAGGATCCCTCAACGCTATATTCAACTGGTAAATAATCCTCTTCAAAACAACGGTTTCCGATAAATCACTAGTAACATTCAGAGACAACTGGGTTTGAGTCACATTAGTATACGACTTAGGCGGATCTATTAAAAGTGTGTGAGTACCCTTGTTCAAGGAGAAACTAATCGTTCCAGCGTCAGACGTCTGGCCAGCATAGACCCCGTCAACGAAGATTTTAGCGCCAGGTACGATATGGCCCCACGGATCCCTTACCTCTAAGTTCACCTTATACGGGATATACTTCTCGAACGAGAATGGTTCACTAGAGCTCATCCCCCTAATTATCAAGGTAGAATCGCTAGTGGAGAACATCATAGTATTATCCGGGGTGACGAAAAGGTATCTAGAGGAAACCGGTATACCGGCTGTTTTATACACGAAAACATCCTTAAGGCTCTTAATTGAGATAGCGTGAATAGAACTGGGTGTCTGAACGAAAACATAGTCCCTACTAACCTCAACCCTCACACTCCCCGGGATAGAGTAGGTTGAGAGTAAGGATCTACTGGACACATTGAAAATATACACGGTACCTGTGGAAGTTAAGACGCCTAGAATGCTATTGTAGAGCGAGGAGCTTATAGGGGCAGAGTCAAGGCCCACACTCAATATGTTACCTGTAATCATGTCAGAGAATATCAGGGCTGTATGAGTGGAGTCGTAAAGCACTATCTTCGAGCCATACGAAGCTATAATAGAAGAGGCATAACCAATAGGTTTCATATACTTAACGGTGAACCCCTCAATAAC
>WALV01000006.1 GCA_015522645.1 Candidatus Tiamatella sp. | reverse complement strand
GTAATGCATCTATCCATGCATATACCTCTTCCTCTCCGATCTCCTGTTTAGAGCGGTAGTCTTTCTTTGAAATATATGAATCGATTCTATTTAGAATAGTGATAAGCTTTTCCCTTTGAATAGACTTGAACTCCTCGATAGCATGCGGGTTTCTCATTAGGTTGACTATCATCCTGTAGTGCTTATCGCATAGTACGGCTTTGCCGTTGGAGTATAGGGACCTAAACCAGTCACTTTTATCCATGCATTTTGCTACCCAGTTGATTATCATTTTTTCGTAACTAGCTACTTCCCTGCACACCGGGCATTCCTCCCTGTTAGAGTGTAGATCGTCTCTAATGTACCTAGCTAGAACATCCCTGTAAAGGAGGGAAGGCCCAAGGTTATCCACTAAAATGCTTTTCTCGGATAATTCCACTATGAGCCATGCGTGGTACTTGCATAAACCCATGGAACTCGTGAATTCGCGCCTAACTCTCGGGTCGTTAACTCTCTCATACAATATTGACTCGAGAATACTTGCTTCATGGTTACTGAGAATAGTGCATATAGGGCAATACCTCTTCTTGAGGGAATCCCGGAATACAGTTAAGAATATGTCCTTGCACTCGTTCACGGATTCTAGCGGCAACGTACATCCCGGGATAACTGTGTGGCATTGTAACCTTTAGAATTATGTGTGGTTGAACTGCTCCACTACGGTTTCCATGCGCTCCAGCTATGTCTTATTATTATATATTCTTTTATTTTTATATGAAAATGGAAACGAATAAAGCCAGTAGAGTAACGTCAGCACAGTATATGGGAGCACTAGATCTTACGGGTCCGAATGGGGGAGCTTGCACTCCCAAGTCACTCTTGGAGTGGCACAAATATACTCGACGGCTATACCGCGGATCTTATCGTAACCAATGACCAACCTGTTCAGACTCTTTCTCAGTCTCAGTTTACGAGACAACAAACTAATCTTTTTCCACTAAATTAATTATAGAGGAGATGCCAAGAGAGTAAGGCGTATTTACGATCACTATATTAGTTTCAGATGGGATTATTAGCCTAGTGTGATTATAGTGGGATTACTCAGGAAATTGCTTGGGACAAATATTGCGTCGTTAAAGGAGAGGGATTCAGGAAACCTTAAGACAGGCGAGATAAGCCGTTCCTTAGGAATAGGATAGATAAAGCTATGGAGGCTTTGTCGAGGGTTATTGTCCCTGGTTACGACGTTGACCTTGTTTCCAGCGGTGTTGTAACTAGGATCAGGGTAAGATATGATGGTTCGGGTATAGTGGTATTCCTTGATTACCAGGGTTCGAATCCTGGCTGTAGTTTCTGCAGGTTCTTGAGTGATAATGTTTGGAGGAGAATACTTGAGGATGCAAAAGCCAGGCTTATGGAGGCAAGGTTTAGAGACTTGGTTTTCATGGATTCTATAACAGGGAATCCTATTGTCATCATTTGACGTTACATATTCTTGAGTAGCAGGTATGCAAGGAATACAGCTATTAATGTACTCCCGTCATCCCCGAACAAAACCATTAGTGGGACAGTCAATATTCCCGCTAAACCTGTTATGATTACTGCGATTTTAATAAGCACCGCTGTAATGAAACTATATTTTATTGACTTCCAGTGTAGTCTAGAAGCTTTAAACAGCAAGGGCAACTGGTGTGGCCCTCCGGGTAAAACAGCGTCTGAGGCCTTGGCACTCGTCATTATGGACCCGATAGCGATTGATGCATCTGCTCTAGCGAGTGCTGGAGCATCATTTATCCCATCGCTTACAAAACCTATTTTCCTATATTTCCTCGAGAAATCTTCTATAAGTCTGAGTTTATCTTCAGGTTTCATGTCAGCGTAATACTCAGATATCCCTGCTCTCTTAGCTATTCTAGCTACGTTTTCCATCGAGTCACCACTTGCAATAACCACTTGTTTACCTCTCTTCATCATTTCCCGTATGGTTTTAAGGGAATCACCTACAAGCTCTTCTTCGACACAGAAAACAGCTGAACCACTTAGGAGTGAACCCTCCACGCCCTTTCCACCTGGACATTTGTCACTTGATTTGATCTCAAGGAAACCCGTCCCAGTAGAAGCTACAAGCCCTACTCCCTTCTTTTCTATAACGTTTATATTCGAGTAATTTTTGGATGATGTGGTTTCAACGGATGAGAGAGCTGATAAGATGGCTCTTGATACAGGATGCCTACTTTGGCTTACAACTCCCTTTATCTTAGATAGAAAAGTGTTTACATCCATGCCTGAAGGAGGGTTCACCAAAGAGAGTTGGGCGCTAAGCTTTGCTAGAGTACCAGTTTTATCCATCACAACGGCATCCACCTTATCCAAGTGTTCCAATACAACAGGGTTCCTAACAATGACGCCGTTACCCGCTAGTCTAAAAACAGTATAGGATGTAGTGAAGGATGATGTTATTATGAAGGCTGAAGGACATCCTGCAAGTATGATGGCTAAACTCCTGATAGGCCCGAAAAATGTGTAGCTCAGAACATAGGATGCTACCAATACTACTGCTAGTACAGGTGTTATTCTCTCCATCAGAGATAAAAGCTGTGTCTTGTTTCTCAGGGATTCTCTTGTCATATTTACAAGAACTTGCATGTATGATTCTTCACTCCTTTTCGCAACCTTCATCTTCAAGGGTCCATGTGCTACAACATAACCACTCTGAACATAAGCTCCGGTATCTATTTTCCGTGGATACGGCTCTCCAGTAACACTAGAAGTGTCCACTTCAGCAGAACTTAATGCTTCCCCGCCAAGATATATCCATGGTACCAGGTAACCACAGCGACGAAAGCCATTAAGAGATTAATGGGACCGATCTCGCTCCGAATCTTCCATAATCCTGTAATAACTAAAATTGCAGAGAGAAGCAGTAGGAGAATGGAAGCAGTTATATTACTGGTTATTTCAACTAGGATTCCTATGATGGCTATTATTGTAACTGAATAGAATAGATACTCCTCCAATTTCTCACTATAGCCACCTAGATCCTCCTTATAACTTCCTACAGTCACCAGGATATCCCGGTAGAGTTCATAATATGCGGACTTAAAAAACACGAATATGAGCTTCCAGTATGATAATGGGAAGATTATTGTTTGTTTTTTAGTTTCTCAAGCTCTCTCTCCCTAACAACTCTCCTCAATATTTTCCCTGCAGGGCTTTTAGGGAGCTCGTCGACGAACTCTATAATCCTAGGGTACTCGTGTGCACCTAGATACTGTTTACTCCACTCCTTCAACTCCTCCTCGCTCAGCTTACCTCTGCACTCGGGTTTGAGTGATATTACAGCCTTGATATTCTCTCCTGCCTCTGGGTCTGGGATACCGATCACTGCTACCTCTGCGACGCACTCGTGTTTGTATAAGATTTCCTCTATATAGCGGGGATAGACGCTGTGGCCCTTGTATTTAATTATGTCCTTCTTCCTATCCACAATATAGAAGTATCCCTCCTTATCCATGTACCCTATGTCACCTGTCCTAAACCATTTCCTTCCACAGCAATCGAAGAAAGCTATCTTGTTCTCTTCAGGCATATTATAGTAACCTTTCATTACCTGTAAACCGGAAACCACAAGTTCACCTTGCCCATCAATTAGTTTGGGCTCCACTAGATCTGCAGGTGCAAGGAGGGTGTTGGGCATTGGTAGACCTATGCTGCCGTGCTTCCTTTTACCGTAAATGGGGTTAGCTGCGACAACGGGGCTTGTCTCGGTTAGTCCGTAACCTTCGACTATCCTGCATTCAGTTATTTCCTCCCATCTCTTGATAATCTCTACCGGTAGGGGTGCTGCGCCCGAGAAGCAAATTTCAGGTATTCCACGCATCTTCTCCAGCTTCTCTCGTGGAATGTGTTTCAAGAGCATTAGGTATATTGTGGGTGCACCTGGGACAAGCGTTATTCTCTCCTTAATAATTGTGTCAACAAACTCTTCGGGGTCGAATCTAAGCTGTAAAACTAGGTTCGCCGCTATATGTAGGCTAAGACCCATTATGCTTCCAAAACCGTATGCATGAAAGAATGGGAGTAACCCAAGGACCCTATCCCTGCCCTCCTTCCTGTGGAACCATATTTTCTGATAGATTATATTCGCCATAATGTTAAGATGAGTTAGCATGACTGCTTTAGGCGTCCCCGTGGTTCCACCAGTATATAGGAGTGCCGCCACAGTCTCAGCCGGATCACCTTTATACATCTTGTCTAAAGGTTCATTAGCCACTAGCTCTCTGTATGGTTTAAATAGCTTGGAAGGACGCGGGAGCTTACCTAACATTCTACCCATACTTACCTTAAACTTGAAACTAGTTGTTGCATAATCCCCTAGAAGTGCTTGATACACGTTGCTTCTGTCCTCGAGTACGGTTTCATATTTCTCGGCAAGAATATCCTGTACAATAATAACGTCAGGATCAACCTTGCCCAGCTCGTCCTCCACTTGATATGCACTCCATAACGGGTTGAATAAGCAAACCTTTGCACCTATAGAGAAAGCTGCGAAAGATAGTATTATGTAATGTGGCACGTTTGGAAGTATCAAAACGATACAGCTATCCTCACCCAGTCCTAGTTTCTTCAACCCTTCTGCAACTTTCAGGACCTCACTCCATAACTCTTGATAGCTAATTGATTTACCATAGAATGTTACCGCAGGTCTATCTGGATACTTCTCTGTTACCCCCTTAAGCATCTCATGCAACAGTATTCGAGGTACATCTACCTTGAAATAAACGCCTTCATCATAATTC
>WALV01000005.1 GCA_015522645.1 Candidatus Tiamatella sp. | reverse complement strand
TCAATGTTCCTAGCAGTATCATATATGCTTTCCACATTATTCCTTATACCTTTCTCCGTAAACGAAGGAATAACCGTAATCGATTTATCCTTCGGAGTAATAGGTGGATTACTCGTAGCTTTGGGCAGTTATGGAGCATATAAGGCTGTTGAAGAGTTTGGCGGAGTAGCAGCATTCCCATTGGTGAATCTTTCATATATTATTCCAATGTCATACGGCAGTGTAGTATTAAGCGAAGCATTATCTACATACAACTATATGGGTCTCATACTTACAGCGGTATCTATACTTTTTTTCGCAGGTAAACCAGAAAATCTCGGGTCAAAGGGAATCCTATGGCTAGCCATAGGCTTTATAGGATATGGCTTCACAGATGTGGTCCTAAAGCTATATGGTATCCATGGAGGTACTCATATGGCTACACTCAGCTCCATAATTAACTTGTCAGTAGCCGTATATCTAGTGTTAAGCCTTAAAGGGATGAGTGTAATGGTAAAAAGAGAATTAAACACCACTCTATTAACACTCTCACTTCTAAATGGAATACTATTAGGTGTCTCAACTTTCTCATTAATTAAAGCATTCAGCACAGGTCCTGTTAGCAAGATCTCACCCATAGTTAAGTTAAACACAGTAATCCCAGTGTGCTACAGTGTTGCTAGGGGCGAGAGACCGTCAACCCCTACAGCAATCGGATCTATTCTAGCCATTACTGCAGTTTACCTGTTGTCATTATAGCTACAGCACATTTTCTTTATAATCATATAGAAGATATATTTCTCATCCAAAGCACTGGGAAGGTGCTAGTAATTGGGGCCAGCCAACTTTATGAGAGGAAAGTATGCTAGGGAAGCTATAAGAATAGGCTGGCCCCTCGTCATAGTCGAGTCACTCGACAGCATCGTCTCTATAACTGACACGCTCTTCGTTTCACGTCTAGGTGACGATGCCATAGCAGGCGTAGGGCTAGCCTCTTATATTGGGTGGCTCCTATCTGTTTTCGGTTCACTCTACTATGTAGGAGTAATGGTGATCGTCGCCCAGGCTGTTGGATCCAAACAATTCGGTAAAGCCAGTAGAATAATCGGCGAGTCACTTACAGCTTCAGCTCTTATGGCAATACCTGTAGTTCTCCTAGGCTTCACTTTTGCAAGCGAGCTCATAGGGCTGATAGGTGGAACGGGAAAAGTCCAATACTTGGGATCTAGCTACATGAAGTTGAGAGTAATAGGTCTTGAGTTCTGGTTTATACTGCTTGTTCTAGACGCGGCCTTCCGTGGGTCAGGTGTAACAAAACCATTGATCTATTCATCGGTAACAACAGCAACAATAAACACTATTCTGGACCCTCTCTTCATATACGGCTACCTTGGACTTCCCCGTATGGGTGTGCGGGGAGCGGCGCTTGCATCAGTTATAAGCATAGCTATAGGAGCTCTACTTGACTTTCTCTTGACTATAAGATTCCTGGAATTCTCTGCAAAACCTAGAGTCCCCTCATTCTACGCTATACATGCAGCACGAGTAGGTTTCCCTGCCTTCGTCGAGAGAGTTGTTTTTGCCGGTGGAAACAATCTATATATGAAATCGATTAGCACGTGTGGTCCAATTGCCATTGCAGCACATACCATTGGAGTAAGAATAGAATCGATAGCGTACATGCCAGCGTTCGCTGTGAGCACTGCTACCTCTAGTATAATAGGGCAATTGGTTGGTTCAGGAGAAGATAGAGAAGCTAGAAAAGCAGGGTTTGAGATTGCAGGTATAACTGCACTGCTGATGCTAGGAGTAGGCCTTTTACTGGTTGGGATATCACCATTTGCACCCGAAGCTTTCACCAGTAATCCGGGTACAAAGAAGCTGGCAATGATATACTTGATACTAGCAGGTTTATCTGAACCCGGATTAGGGGTTATAATGACGATTAGTGGAGCTATACGCGGCGCGGGAGAGACCAGGGTTCCTACTGTCATCAATCTAACTAGCCTTTACACTGCTAGAATACTGCCAGCATACGTTTTCGCGTCTAGCCACATAGTTTTTCTAGGTATCTGCCCTCTAGGTCAGTGGCTTTCCATGGATCTCGACATTGCTGTTAGAACCATCATTTTTGTATATATCTACTATCGGTTCATACATAGAATGACCAGGAAACTTGTTTAACGTTTATCAATAAGATAACTCCAACACTATATACTTGGTGATCGTTCCATGAGCTTTTATGATCTCAAAGGGAAAACCGCGCTTGTAACAGGTTCATCCCGGGGAATAGGCGCCGCAACAGTTATAGCATTTGCTAAACGTGGAGCTAACGTAGTTGTAAACTATAATACGAGTAGGGAGAAAGCTTATGAAACCGCTAGCAAAGCTAGATCGTACGGTGTAGACGCTATAGTTGTAAAAGCAGATGTCGGTAACTGGGAAGAAGCCAGTAAATTAGTGGATGAAACCGTTAAAGCTTTTGGAGGCATAGACTACCTTGTGAATAATGCAGGGATATTTCAGTTAAAACCCTTTATCGAAACAGGCCCTGAAGACTGGTTCAAAATGCTGAAGACTCATGTTCTAGGAGCAATGAATGTTACTAGGAGGGCACTACCATATATAAGGAAGGGAGGCGGAATTGTCAATATTTCAAGCATAGTTGGTGTAAAACCCTCTCCAGGCCCTGGTAGAGTTGCTTACTCTACAGCAAAAGCCGCTCTAGTAGGATTCACAACTAGTTTAGCAGTAGAGCTTGCTGATAAAGGAATCCGCGTCAACGCTGTTGCCCCAGGCCTTACGTTAACGGAAATGATCATTAAAGGAATACCGAACTTAGATGAAAGGGCGAAGAAAATACCCGTAAAGCGTATTGGAACTCCTGAGGAGATAGCTGAGGCAATAGTGTTCATGGCTGTTCACCCCTATATAACAGGGGAAGTTCTAGTGGTTTCTGGTGGAGAATAAACAGTGAATCCTTCTTTAGATTTGCTTTTTATTCTAGGGATAAGAGTATAACCCCTGTCAAAGCTAGTATTATACCTATTATCTTTTTTGGATCAGCGTGTTCCCCTAGAAGCAGGCACGATAATATTAACGTGACTCCGGGATAGATGCTTGTCATGGCTATTATTGTTCCTGCAGGAGCCTTTTCCAGTGCTTTTATAACAAATAGGTAACCAAGCGTTCCAAACACCCCTGCGGTAACGATGGTAAGCAATGAGAGATTCATGGGTATATGGGGCCTATATGCTAGGTATATCCATGGAATGACTAGGAGTGGGGCTAGCGATGCAGTAATGTAAACGGCTACTCCCGTTATACCTCTCATTGTTGCATATTTAATTAGAACACCCCATAATCCCCAAGCAAGTATCGCCATTATGCTATAGAATAATGTCCTAGAGTCCAATAAGTCTCCCTCTAGTCTCTATATGCTGTGTATTGTTTAGTATGAATTCTTGCTATAAAGTTGTACTTATCTCTTGATTTTACTCTAGAGCCTTATCAGAATATCTGGTTTTCACATTATAGAATAATAAAAAATTAGAAAGAAATGTTTATAGGCATAGATTAGGCTAGACCGAGCTCTTTGAGCGTCTTTTCACTTACGAACTTGTAAGTTATGCCGCAGTCGCCTGGACATACGGCTTTTATGGCTTTTCTACCATTTTTGAGTGTGACTACATCATAGTTGTTTGTCTTCATTTTCTTTCTGCACTTTACGCAGAATACTTCTATTTCAGGTTTTTTCTTGGCCATTGGGTTTTCACCCATGT
>WALV01000004.1 GCA_015522645.1 Candidatus Tiamatella sp. | reverse complement strand
CCTACGGCAGAGCTCCAGAATACTTCTCTCGTAAACCTCAGCCGCTAAACCTAGTTCACCAACACCTACAACCTCCATGTCGGTATGAGCCATAGAGGAATCACCAGGCCCGTAAGCCGCTATACTCTCAGCATGGATTCCCAGAATGTTCATGTCACTAGTCCCCCGCTTAACCACAGGCCTCGGCTTGACTCCGTGGAGGATTAGGCTCCTAGACAAAGCCCTTGGTACGGTACTATTTACACTGACCCTAATGGGTTTTAACCCGGGATGGAAAACTCCCATGCACCCATGGCCCCTTATTACATCGGCTAACTCGAGCGCCACTACACTATCGTCTAGTCCAGGTGGAACCCTGACGTCGAGCCTTAAATACGCTTCCCTGGGGAGTACGTTCCAGCCTTCCCAAGCCTCAAAGCCTGTCACAGCAATACTCGGGCCACTGGGATCCTCAGGGTTGAACAACGTTTTAACCGCTCCTACTAGCTTGATAGCTTTATCTAAGGCAGAATCACCCAGATGAGGGGAAGAGGAATGCCCTCCACTCCCCCTGCACTCAGCTTCAACGTGGAAGCCGCCTCTATAACCCACTACAACCTTGTCTCCACCGCTGGGTTCACCTATAATCACGAATGGAGGAACAAGTCCATCCCTTACAAGCCTCCACGCCCCCCTGCTGTCGCCTTCCTCTCCCACAAGCCCTGCGACGGCAGTCGGGCAGGAGGGATGCTTCTTAGATAAGAGTAGTAGCCCTGTAGCCATACTGGCCAGCGGTCCTTTAGCGTCGACGGCCCCTCTACCCCATATCCTATCGTTCCTGCTTCCCGGCTCAATCCAGCCTGGGACGGTGTCTATATGACCTGCTAACAGTACATTTATACTCGATACCTCTCTAGGGGCTATGAAGACGCTTCCTGCACGGTCTATCCAAGACTTGAGCTCCATCTCTTCAGCCCAAGAGGCAAGCTCCTGTACAGCTTCGTCCTCCATTCCCGTGGGACTGTACTTCCCGAGGAGCCTGAGCAGTAGGCTACCTGCTATACTCCCGGGAGACACAGGATTCGACTCCACTTGCGGCCTGTTCAATATCACCACCCGTAATCATGTATGGAGGAAGGAACCTGACAACCGTTGCTCCAGCCTTAAGTGCTAGTACTCTGCTCTCCTCTTGAAGGCACTTCAACACAGGCTCCGGTCTATACCTGAGCTCTACTCCTATCATCAACCCTTCTCCACGAAGGTCTCTAACGGCACTATTCCCCCCAAGCCTCCTCCTGAGCTGACCTATCAATTCCCTACCTGCTACTCTGGTCTTACTGGGGATATCCTCCTCCAAGAACAATCTAACAGCAGCCTCCACAGCAGCCATCGCAGGCAGGTTACCAGCGAAAGTGGAGCCGTGTCTGCCTCCTTTTAGAGAGGAGGCTATATCCTCCCGCGTGAAGACAAGGCTGACCGGGTATCCTCCCCCAATAGACTTGCCTACCAGGACAATATCTGGTTCCGCCAGTGATTTCATATAGCTCCAGGTACGACCTGTCCTACCGAACCCGGATTGGATCTCGTCAACTATTAGGAGAGCACCAGCCTCACCTGCTAACCGAGAAACATCCCCCAGAAACCTTGGTGATCCAGGGATAACGCCTCCTTCACCCTGAACGGGCTCGACTATTACGGCTGCTGTATCATGATCTATATAATTCCCAAGCATCTCTGCATCCGAGTTATAAGGGGCGAACACCACATCGCTTAACACAGGGAACCCTTTTCTATACCGTGGGTTCCATGTGACACTTAAAGCCCCGAGTGTTCTACCGTGAAAAGAGTTTCGGAAGGCTACAATTTTCTTCCTCCCAGTATATGCCCATGCAAGCTTGAGAGCGGCCTCAACGGCCTCCGCTCCAGTGTTTAGGAACAAAACAGAGTCCAGTTTGCCGGGTCTTATTCTAGAAAGGGATTCCAGAACACTTTCCTCAAGCCTGCTCCGGAAAGAGAGTCCCAGTGAGGCTAGAAGCTTAAACTGCTTTGCAATTGCATCTACTATATGGGGGTTTGAGTGGCCCAGGAAAGCTACGCCATGCCCCGTGTTAGCGTCAAGGTACCTGTTCCCACTAGTATCCCATAAGTACTGCATGTACCCCCTTTCTAGCACTATACCCCTAGAACCGTAGTACCTTAATAGGCTGAGCAACACCATCATCCGGGATAGTCTACACGGTATGGTGCACGTCTAATAAATAGATCATACAGGCATGTTGTCTTATCCGTACCTCACACCCTGTTCATTGTCTTGAAATCGAACTATTGCACTCTAGGGGTTCCGCCATGTAATCAATCGAAGTTTAGAGAATGTAGTCTTTGGAAGTAATATTAAGCATGATATGGTGATTGACAGTATTAACTAGAATGCTGATATGACTAAACACATTGCTTGGCTGGGAGGGATTAGAGTAATAAACCCCCTAGGCGA
Source organism: Candidatus Tiamatella sp. (assembly GCA_015522645.1). Lineage (GTDB taxonomy): Archaea > Thermoproteota > Thermoprotei_A > Sulfolobales > Acidilobaceae > Tiamatella. Next base: position 1,233 of record WALV01000004.1, on the reverse strand, counting down.
ACAATACGATAGAAACGACCGGAACTCCAGCACTGGGGTTGGGCCCGTCGTCTAGCCTGGTTAGGACGCCGCCCTGACACGGCGGAGGTCCGGGGTTCAAGTCCCCGCGGGCCCACCAAAAACCAAACTAAAAGTATACTATATGCTCTTTGATGGCGTTGCCTAGAATAAATAGAAGAACGCTTGTTTTATTGGATATGTGCATGGGATAGAGGGTTTTGTTATGGGTGGTGGGATTATTCCATTAAAACCTTTGGCCGAGCTTGATGGTAGGAAAGTCTAGATAAAGATCATGGATGTTGAAAGTGTTGACGTCGAGAAGCTTTATTCTTACCTTAGGCTCTTAAGGGAGGTTGAAGATGCTGGAGAGTTTTTCGAAATATAGTCAAGGAGACATTCGTTATTTAGTTATTTGAATCTGTTTTTTGAGTTTTTTAGATATTGTGTTTGTTATGTTTTCTAGTATGTTAATAGAAGCTTTCCATATTTCGATTCCAATTATGTTTCCATTCTCGTCCACCTCAATATAGACGTCATCTTCGGCTGGTAATGTATCCTCGAAAGGTCCTTCCTTGGTTATTATGTATAATATGTCGGCCTCAGGATCATAGTGAACTTTCTTTACCATACTGGGATCCACCTTCCACTTATTGTTTTCTTTTTCACTATTCTATTAATGTGGGGGTCAAACTGGAAATTAGGCTATAATTATATATGGGCTGTCTAAATATACCGATATATCTATTACTATGTTCGGTGAGGATTTACCTCCTCTCAGTCAGGAACTCGTAAAGTGCATCCTTATCCACTTTCTGCGAGTACTTTTCCAGGATTCTTAATGTGCCGCTTGAAATAGCTTTCTTCACCCTATGTGACTTGAAGAGTTTATTGAAGCCTCCCCCACTTATCCTCAACCTTATACTGGAATCCCGGTTCAAGAATCCTTCCACCGTATATACCAATAGAACTTGAAATCTTAAAGGTTTTACAGGCCTTAAACAATACAGTTCCATAGAACAACTAATGAACTATCAGAGATCGAAGGAATTTGGAAGAGAGTGTTATACTAGTCGTTGTTTGAATAGATTATTCTGTATTAGCCATATATATCCGGGCTTGGTATACTCCGTCTGTGATGGTGATGTGTTCTCTTCCCTTGTAGATTCTGAGATGCTTTTTCTTTGCATCTTGTATTATATTATGTATATTAGAGCATTTTAGCTCCAGGTATGG
>WALV01000003.1 GCA_015522645.1 Candidatus Tiamatella sp. | reverse complement strand
ACAATATTGATGCTAATCCTGATAGCCCTAGGCTTCTACTACTCATACAAGGTCCCATTATATTTAGGCGGCGACGCTTATCACTGGTGGCTAATAATACTAGCTGCTTACGCGTTTATCGCAGCCAGTCTACCAGTATGGTACCTCCTTCAACCAAGAGACTATTTGAACGCATATATACTGTGGACTTTCGTCTTCTTAGCTATATTCGGCTCAATAGTAGTAGCTAATTATAAGTTGACAGGACCTGCTTACACTAGCTGGTCACCGAAAATATTCTCAGGGCAACCAACACCCTTCTGGCCGGCAATACCCTTAATAATAGCATGTGGAAGCCTGTCAGGGTTCCACAGTGTTGTAGCCAGCGGTACTAGTAGTAAGCAGCTATCGAATGAAATGGAGGGACTTCTCGTTGGATACGGTGGAATGCTCACTGAAGGAGCAGTATCTAGTCTAGCTGTGATACTTCCAGTAAGCCTAGCTTGGACGGCACCGGAACTAATACAAATGGGAGTATTCAAACACTCGATACTAGAGCTTGATAAGATCTCTAGATTCACTGTAGGATATGGATACATGGTAGGTAATGCATTCTCGAGACTAGGTGCTAGCTTCCCGGAAGCGTATCATGTTATGGTGGTGTTTGCCGCTGTATCGCTGGTCACGTTCATTTTGACTACTCTTGACACCGCGACGAGATTGGCGAGGTTTGCATGGCAGGAATTCTTTGATCCATTGAGAGAATCGGCCCCCGGATTCTATAGGGCTATAGCTAACAGATGGGTTGCGGGTTTCCTAGCGGTTCTATTCGGTACTGCAATGGCATATCCGAATGTTAAAATTGGAGGCGTGGAGAAAGCCGCTTATAACGTGATATGGCCAGCGTTCGCGGGAACAAACCAGCTGTTGGCAGCACTAGCACTTCTCACTGTAGCGCTTTGGGCATATAGGGTACAAAAAATCAGGGGAACACTTAACTGGCTTATACAAGTTCCTGCCTGGTTCCTATGGATAACTGTGACTGTAGCGCTCGGATGGTGGATTGCGGTAGTAATGCCGCATATACCGCGTGTACAGCAGATAGGTGCCGGTAGCATTGTCGTCATTAGCTTAATCCTAGACTTCATACTAATAGCATTATTCGTTAAAGGTTTATGGAGTAAAAGTGGAGAATAAAATAAATGGATGATGGCGTATGGGAACCTTGAATAAAATCTTTTCTTTTTTCAAATGCATCATTCTCGAGTTTGTAAACTTCAACAAAGGTATTTTTCAAGCTATGAAAGAGCAGAGCGTGGAAACCCTGGAACAAGAATACTTGGATTTAGAGACCGCTTTTCTTACTATGATCCTCGGTGGAATAATAGGTATACCTCTTATACCAGGGAGAGTAGCAAGGGAGCTTCTACCTTTAGTTGCCGATGAGATTAAGATAATGGAGAAGAGAGCGTTCCTTGGAACCGATGTAATCGCGGATTACTTTAGTACCCTTGGAGGAGAGTGGTGAAACAGCGTTGAGCAAGGAGTTACTTGTGGATCCCTTGACTCGGGAAAAGAGTGGGGAAAGCAAGCTAATATTCGTTATCGGAAAGGGAGGCGTGGGTAAAACTACGATATCCATTCTAATAGCCCACGTTTTATCTGAGAGTAGGAAAGTGCTTCTTGTAAGTCTCGATCAGGCTATGCATTTACTTGAGTATCTCAGCATAGAGAAGCCTATGAAGAAATATACTATAAAGGAAAACTTTGAAGCAATGCAGGTCGATGTGAGAGAGCTTATAAAAAGGGAAAGCCGAGACTATGTTTCGCTTCTTAAGAGTGTCATGCCGGGTTTATCTATAGTTAGTGCAGACAATGTTGTTGAGAGCTTGAAACATAATCCAGGCTTCGAGGAGGAGGTGTATTTAAGGTTTATATCTAATCTCTTTAGTGAGCAGGATTATGATTTTATAGTAATTGACACTCCTCCCACAGGTGTTACATACAGAATCCTGAAACTCCCACGATTATACTTATTCTGGTTCGACGAGCTAATTAAGCTTCGTAAGAGGATAATAAACCTCAGGTACACTATTGCTAGGACCATGGGTAAGGAAATAGAACCCAGCGACCCTGTTCTCATGAGGCTCCACAAACTGAAAGATGAATACTCTAGTCTGCTCAACCATTTAAGAGACCCCTCTAGGACCTCTTATGTTAGTGTATTGACACCGGAACCTCTCCCCTTATTCGAGACGAAGAATACTATTAAGTTTTTAGAGGACATGAAAACTAAGATAAGTCTCATCATAATCAATAGGCTTTTATCGAAGGAATCTGCAGAGAGTATTGGCGTTCTAGACACCCAGAAAAGCGTGTTAGCTGAGCTTAAAGAATTAGCTTGTAAGAGGAATGTTAGTATTATATCAATTATGCATCACACGGTTCCACCAAGAAAGCTTGATGAAGCACTGAAATTGTTAGAATTATTAGAAAAAATTACTTGTACCTCCTGACTACTGGTTCCAATAGTTTCCCTGTGGGTATCAATGACTCCGTGTCCGGAGACGTTATTCTGTACTCTATCCTGAAACAGTTCTTCCTGCTCCTCATATTACCTCACCATAGTGATTTGATTTAGAATCCAGAGTATTTATTAACC
>WALV01000002.1 GCA_015522645.1 Candidatus Tiamatella sp. | reverse complement strand
CCCATATAACATCATATTAGGAGTAACCAATGCTAGTGACTGGAAGCAATTGATTGAACCCTACAAGCAGTTTGTTTTAAAACAAGAATGGTATAGTCAAAGCGAGAAGAAAAGCTGGCTCGATAAAGTAGGAATCATAATGTACAACACCCTGTACGTAAAGACAAAAAATAATGGAGTAAAAGGAAGCTGCCGCTACGAAGATTTGGCAGAAGCTGCCTCAACACTTAGAAAAAGGCTCTTTCTCTATAATGGCACGATTCTTTTAATGATAAATGGATGGGAGAGAGAAGGACAGGGATACGACTATCCTAATGTATTTCCGCCTAGCGAGGGGTGGGATTCTCTAAAAAACCTTGTTATCAAGCTGCACGAACTGGATTATAAAGTAGGATACATGATCCTCGGGTCATGGTTGAAAATAACGAGTAATACAACAAAGCTTGCTAATGAGGGTTTAGTACCCTACGACATATATGGGAAACCTTATACTGTTGATGTTGACTATTTTTATATAAACCCAGTATGTCAATACTGGAGAAAGAACCTTATTGACATCGGCTCATTACTGATAAATCGAACAGGAGCTGATGCATTATATTATGATACCTGGTTCAATGGCCCCATAAACTACTATGGAAATCAGAGTTGTCCGCGTGGAGGGGGCAACTATATCGTGGAGTCCTATAAAAACATTATAATTAAGACAAGAGAACATACGAGGAGGGTTAGACCAAATCTTCTAATAATGGTGGAGCAGTTATCAGAGCCTCTACTACCCTATATTAATGCCTCCTACTCTCACGCTGGAATTTCAAAAGATATACCGCCAACCTGGCTTCAAAGAATAGGAAATCATGTTGAGACTATCGATCTTCTCAACTACCTTTATGGTCCTCGGAAAACGCTTCTAGGAATATTAGGAGTACCTCTTAGAGAACAGATAAGGTACACCGTTTATAATGGGGGAGAATATTATAGAAGAGCATTAATAGACGAGTTATCTGGATACATATTCGCTGCAAGAACATTCTTACATGGATCTCCTGTCCCGCTTGGAAGATACTTTGTAGGAGCCTTCACGAACGAAAGCATCAACATGCTACACGAGAAAAAACTGCGATTCTACGAAGAACTAGCTTACGCCAGAACAAACTATTTAAAGAAATTCCTTATTGACGGTATGCCTCTAAGATTCTATGAGGAGGGCCCTACCTTCACAATGCACTGCCCAAGATCAGCTATCACTGTGTCCAACTGCTCTTATCCCATAGTTTTCTCCGCAATTCAAGCTGCGGAGTGGAGATCAAATGATAATGAAACCGCTGTTATGATGATAAATGTATGGAACAGGCCAGTTGATATAACATTAAATGAGACTTACAACCTTGTATTGCTTAATGGTTTGCCAATCAGGGTAACTAACAAGACATTAAGTATTGAACCAGGAGACCTGCTAGTCCTCATAAGAGCTCCTTACGGTCTAAAGAAAGACGACTTGGAGAGTATCCGAGATTCTGTCATAAGTCATACCAGAGCCTTCCTATTATGGACAAGGTTTTCAAAACTAGATTGTAATGGGTTAAACGCCTTATATAAAGAAGAATTAAACCTAAAATACCATAACATAAAAGCCTTTCTACAAGAATTAATAAATTACAGCGCGAGGCTGAGGGGCCTTTATCATAAAACCTACAAAAAGGGATATATTAATAGTGACCCCCTCCTCATAGAGGTTAAATTCACACCCTTTTTCTATTCCTTTGGAGCAATCAACTTTAACAACGCTATAGTATCAAATGTAATAGAAGGACCAATCTTTACAGCTGGCAACGGTTATGCATATGTGTCACAGATTCCTACGCTCATAGGCTATCCACACTGGGACAGAAGCATGGAGGTAAGAGGGTATCATGTGGTCATATTTCCCTCCTACACCTATAATGGTTCTTATAACGAATACAATTCATTTAGAACTGTTATACAACTGGCATTCAAGAATGGAACGCAGTATCTAAACCTCTCACTCACAGCTGGATTATGGTGGAAGAATAAGGGATGGCTGAATGTCACTATAAAAGATGTTCTCACTAATAAGACGGTTTTCAGGGCGTATAAGAAAGGAGGGGGATGGAACAATTATTGCATTCCTACAACAGAGATAGTTTTGCCGAAACCAGGGGAAAACGCATCCACGAACAAGACAACAACCTCTTATACAACAACGACTATACCGACACCTACTCCAACAATAACGGCTGTTCCCACAACTACAACTTACCCAGAGAAAACAACGACTACATCCTCTACTTTACCCACAACAACCACCACATCAACACCTGCAGAGGTCAGCACAACAACTCCAATAACAGCGTCAACTACAACTCCTTCGCCAGTTACTACCCTTAATAGAACACCTACAACAAGTCAACTAACATCACCTACTACGCCACATCACACGAGAACTAGTATAGCACCCTACATTCCAGCATACATAATAATGATAGCTATTGGAGTAGCGACAATAGTACTTATAGTAACAGGAATATCTATGTTTCTCAAGAAAAAGTAGTTTTATCTTAACCTGCTCCATTAAACTCAATACATCCGATATCTTTATTACTCTACCTCTATAACATAGCCTCCTACACCATAAGTGATAATTATATTGTCATTCATTCTAACTGCGTTGCAGGGGAAGATCGTTAAGAGTCTATCACTACGTAGAAACACTAAGTATCTATTAGGCTTAATCCCAACAGAATTGTTTCTCGGCCAATCATTGTTTTAAATCTTTTGGGATGATGGAGTATTTGTAGACTTAACAATCTGCTCTCCTTTAATATCGTTTACCTTACTCATTAAGGTATTGAACATAACCCCTTCTAGATGGGTTTATGGAATATGAAGTGCTTCCATCAGCTTTAAAGATGAATGCATCTTTATTGCTTATAAGGGAACCTCTTATATTGTGTGAATAATTTATAACCTCTATCTTTCTCTACTCTATATGCTCGCTGTCCTCAGGCAAAGCTACTACAGTGTTTCTTCCCAACTGTAGGGTTGAAGTAATTTACTATTTGATTGATAGCAATACAACAATCTTGGCGTTGAAGACCCTCCTATTAATTCCCACTCCTTAATAATAGATTGATTACTTCTACCTTCACCCCATTCTACTAGGACGCAACATAGTTAGGAAGAGAAGTTAGCGTATCTAGTGATGGATACTATTACCCCTAGAGGACAAAGGTTTGCTCTTCACCAGAGCAGAATAGATCTACCGTAACATATAAACGTTGCATGGAGCGGCTTGAATCATGTAACACTATGGAACTGGTCCAGACCTCCATAAGAAACATCATATAAGGGTATAGAAGTAATGAGCCTGCTGGAATTTGAACTGGGAACCCATGGCTTCGAAAGCCAGGGATAATTTAAACAATCTTTCCAACGGAAATTATAGAGTGAAAATACTTCTCAGAAACAATGATTAGCTATAGAAATCCTTGATGATAACCTGGAAAACACTAACTAGGAAAAGGATAATTGGCTTGTTGCCGTATAAGATTAGGTGGGTGTGAACGATTGTCGAGGGTTGTTAGAGTAAAATACAGGGGCGGTGTTCTGGTACCGGAGGAGCCGCTTGACATAGAAGAGAATAAAGAGCTTCTTGTTAAGATAATCGATGTAAAAGAGAGGAAAAGGATATTAGAGAAGTATCGAGGCATTCTGGGCCCTGTAGACTCAGAACTCCTAGAGAAGGCGATAGAAGAGGCCGAGCATCTTTGATATACGTTGACTCTAACGCTTGGTCTACCTGCTTCACGATATAAGGCCAAAGTCAGACCTAGTCGTTAATATCTTGTCCAGTAGCGATGAAGTTTATACTAGTCTTAGAACGATAGAGGAGACCTCGTACATTCTTGTAAGGATATACTTAAGTAAGCGCTGTGGAGCTAGGAGCATATACCAGGTACGAGAAACAGTGAGAAAATATGGATTAAAGTCCGTCAAAGACGAACTAGCTACTCTGCACCGTTTGCTATCTGAATACAATATAATAATCTTGCAAGATAAAGTAGCTATAGACGAAATACACGAGACAATGATTAAATATAACTTACTTCCAGGAGATGCTATAATAGCCTTAACATGTAGATACCATGGCATAGATGCGATTCTCACTTTTGACGAGGACTTTAAGAGAATTCCATGGCTAAAGGTTATACCACATGAGTCCTAGCAGCCTTAATCAGGCTTAGATACCATAGACGTATGATTTACATCGTGATTTTCAAGACTGAGTGAACTTCGGACGCATTCTGAGGCCTTCGGGATTCAATATATTTCTTATCAGAATTAGCGATGGCTATTAGGTTGTTCATGTGGTTGGGTTCGGCGGGATTTTAGCCCCGTAACCTGTGGCTCCGAAGGCTCGAGACTTATAAGCTATGTTTCCAATGGAAACTATTATTTTGGAGACAAGATTCGGTCATGAATATTATTGGAGATATCTACACGGATAACCTTGAAACGATCTGTTAGGGAAAGGCTAATTGCCCTAATAACAATAGATATAATTGTGGGACTGGAAATGTCTAGAGTTATCAAGGTTGTATATGAGAAGGGGGTATTGAAGCCGTTAGACCATGTTGACCTTAAGGAAGGCAAGGAATACAGGATTATAGTGGAAGAGGATATTGATGAGTTAATCAAAAAGTATAGGGGAGTCCTTGGAAAGTCATCTATAGAGGAGTTCAGGGAACTAGAAGAGGAGGCTCAAACCCAGTGATATGCCTCGATACTAACATTGTCTACAACTTTCTTTTCGAAACAGAGCTAACTGAGTTAGCAGAGAATGTTATTCGGGAAAGTATAATCGAAGGAGTTACTATTCCTATGATAGTATATAATGAGCTACTCTATACGGTAGGCTCCAAAGTCGCCAAGATGAAATATAGCGTTAAAGGGAAATACTCTTTCAAGAGATACATAGCAAAACACGGATTTCCCGAGGAAGCCATCAATATGGTTAATAACTTTATCAAAGATTTCAAAGCAACAATAATAGTGGACTATCAGAACTTAGCTGAACTGGTGGAGACAATCAAGCACTACAAGTTAGCACCAAACGACGCACAAATAACTATAACCTGCAAACATAACAATGTAAAGACACTTGCATCGTTTGACGAGGATTTTAAGCGTGTACCCTGGCTCAAGGTAATCCCTTAACTACATGTGATTATCAACCTAGAATATAAGATGTCTTACTGGGACTTGTTCATGTGGTGGGCCCGCCGGGATTTGAACCCGGGGTCTCCGGCTCCGAAGGCCGGCGCCCTATCCTGGCTAGGCCACGGGCCCCTTATCTAATAATACTTTTTATGGATTTATTGGTTTGTGGTTATTTTGGGGAGTTGTTATTAGTTAGTTTTTGTTTAGTTGTTAGTGGGAGTGGTTGTTTTTGAGTAGCTCTTTAGTTGCTGTTAAGGAGCGCAGGAATCACGGTAAGACGTTGTTTGATTATGCTGTTGGTAGGAGGAAGTATGACTTCATGGTTGAGGTTGGTGGCGTTAGGTTCGGGGTTAAGTATGGGGGGAGTGCTAGGAAGGATTACTCGCTGGTTTCTAGGAGGTTTAAGTTTGTTGAGTCCCTTGATTCAGGCTTCCTTTTAGGGTCCTACTACGATGGGCGCTCGGGGAAGGCTTACCTGAAGTTCTATAGCGATAGGGAAGGCATTGTTTACGTGTGGTACGATCAGCTAGGTCACCTACCTTACTTCATAACTGACTTAAGGCCGGAGAAGGTTAGGGAGATTAAGAAGATCGTTGAGGACCCCTCCTTCGTTAGGGTTGAGTCAGTAAGGAAGTACGACCTCCTAAGAGGTAAGGAAGTACGCCTATCTAAGATCGTCGTTAAGGACCCTCAGGCAGTACCTAGGTTAAGAAAGTTAGTTCCTGAGGCTTGGGAAGCTAAGATCAAGTACCACGACAATTACGTCTACGATAATGGCTTAGTTCCTGGGCTGG
>WALV01000001.1 GCA_015522645.1 Candidatus Tiamatella sp. | reverse complement strand
CTACTTGGTTTAAAATACTATCTGTTTTAACAAAGTAGGCGTTATGTAAACGGTTACCGCATAAGGTTTTATTTATCCAAAAATTTCTCCCTGGAAGCAATGGTTCAGTCTCAAATATTAGTCCCCCTATCTCCTCCAGCAACAAGGTTAAGGCGCTGTTGAAGAAATACGATGTATATGATTCTAAGATTATCTCCCGTATTTTACCCTGGATCGAGGGAATAACACTGAGTTTGCCCCTAGCTTTTCCAAGTATTCTTTTCTCTGTTAAGGGGATATAATTGCTATTGTATTTAGATCTAATGTAAAGCCATGTTCCTAGAAGATTCCCTTTTTTCAGTGTTTTTCCAGTAACATGGTTAGTCGGTCGTTTAAGTCCAAAACGCTGATATCCATAGAAGTTCGCAAAGTAGGCTGGGTGCAGGTTGCATATTTTTTCTTTTAAAGCGTCATATCTTTCCCTGCAATTCCTGTTATCCGAGATCTCAATGCTTATTCTAAACGAGTTCCCTGAGTTGAATGCAGGCGATAATGCTGTCGTTTGGCCTATGAACCATATGTTTTTACCAGGGTTCAAGATTTTCCTATCACTTGAAACGTAAAAATAGGCGGTTGCAATTGAATCTTTGATCCCAGCGAAGTCCACTCTCCCTAGCATCTTGGCTATTTCTTCCACATAGGAGACGAAGTCAATTCCACTGGGCTTTTTAGCAAGGTACAAATACTTAGATCCCGGCCTGTGTACTCGGTGCTCGACTACCAAGAAATTAATTATCCGAGCCTCACATTCGGTTAACCCACTAGGTAGTCCGTATAAGAATTCGAGGAACCCGTAATTCCTCAATAAAGCTTCAACTCCCCAGTTATTTCATTCACAATCTCCTCAGGACCAGGGCCTACGGCAACAGCAGTAGCAGTTCCAGGAGGTAACTGGGTCAATCCAGCGTCACGTATGATGCTGCAGGGTAATCCCTTACTTTTACATTTATTGTAAATACTAACCAATTCACTGAAACTATTTACCCTCAAAGCAACTTTTTTCTGTCCGCTCAACCTCCACTCTGAAAGCCAAAGCCTCCATCTCCTATTGGATGAGTCAAGTATCAAGAATAACGCTTCTACAGAAGCGTGAGCGGCTTGCACAGCAGCCTTACCTGCTCCCATTCCAAGATCTCTCCTAAGAACTAGCACCTGCTTATAACCTACCATGCCCGTATCCCATAGATTTACGTCGCTGTATATTAATAATATTAAATAACCCCAAGAGCTATGAGGGATGTTTAGGAGGGTGCTAAAAGGTGAGCGTTGGACAACCAAGTCAGATAAGTCTTTACGATACTGTTGAAACCCCAGTATGCACTAGTTGCGGCAGGATAATACACCCAGGGGACAGGGCAACAAGCTTCGTATGCCCTAACTGTGGTAAGATAGTTATATGGCGCTGTGCCAGATGCAGATCACTGGGAGTCAAGTATAAGTGTCCGGTATGCGGATTCGAGGGCCCCTAATGGTGGTGGATTATGGCTAAAGTGTTAGTGGTTGCAAAAGTGTTTCCAAGCGGAGTAGACATAGATTTCGACTCCCTAGTAGACGATATAAGGAAAAAGCTTCCTGAAGGCTATGATATAGCGAAAACAGCGGAGGAACCTATAGCATACGGCTATAAGGCACTGAAACTATATGTTGTTATCCCGGAGGAGACTGAAGGAGGCACAGACACTTTGGAGAAGATACTCAAGAAACATGAATTAATAGACGAGGTCGAGATAGAGGCTGTTCACAGGCTTAGCGAATTCTAGGCCGGTATCCCACATTTATACTTACTTCTTCCAGATAAGATTCCATTATATCATAACTCGATACTATAAGTATTATCCATTAGTTAAAAACCCTCGGATACCAGCAATAATAGAATGGGTAGGATGTGTAAAGGTGGAGGATATGGCAGCACAAGCACCTGAACCAGATGATAAGAAGGAAGCGACTCTACGTGTAGCTGAGGCGAAACCTAGGGATAGTGGTAGAGGCAAAGTCAGGATAGACATGTCTATAATGCGGAAACTCGGATTAGAGCCTGGGGACATAGTAGAGATTGAAGGGAAGAAGAAAACAGTGGCAATAGTATGGCCTGCTTTACCGGAGGATAGTGGTCTAGATATAATCAGGATGGATGGTGTAACTAGGAAAAATGCTGGGGTAAACATTGGGGATAAAGTAATAATCAGAAAAGCGGATGCGAGGAAGGCGGTCAAAGTAAAGCTAGCTCCAACTAATTATACGATGAGCATAGACGAGGGCTTCAAAAAGTTTGTCAAGAAGAAGCTGATAAACCAGCCTTTACTGGAGGAAAACATAATCATGGTAGCTGTTATCGGCCAAGCTATTCCATTGATGGTGGTGACGACAAAGCCTAAAGGCCCGGTAATTGTCACCGAGGATACTGTAATTGAAATCCTAGGTAAACCAGTTTCCCAGATAGGAGTTCCACGTATAACATACGATGATATCGGTGGGATAAAGCAGATAGTGCAAAGGGTGAGGGAACTAATAGAATTACCGCTAAGGCATCCTGAGGTGTTCAAGAGACTGGGTATAGAGCCTCCTAAAGGAGTATTGCTTTATGGACCTCCAGGAGTAGGAAAAACCCTCTTAGCTAAAGCTGTTGCAAACGAGAGTGACGCTTATTTCATTGCTATTAATGGACCTGAGATCATGAGCAAGTTCTATGGGGAAAGCGAACAGAGGCTGAGGGAGATATTCGAGGAAGCTAGGAAGAATGCGCCCAGCATTATTTTCATCGACGAGATAGACGCTATAGCGCCTAAGAGGGATGAAGTTGTCGGAGAAGTGGAGAGGAGAGTGGTTGCACAACTACTAGCTTTAATGGACGGTCTTGGTTCGAGAGGCAATGTCATAATTATCGCAGCAACTAACAGGCCAAATGCAGTTGACCCCGCCTTAAGAAGGCCAGGTAGATTTGACAGAGAGATTGAGGTGCCTTTACCTGATAAAACCGGAAGGCTGGAGATCCTGCAGATTCACACTAGGCATATGCCTCTAAGTGACGATGTGGATCTAGAGAAAATGGCTGAAATAACACACGGTTATACTGGAGCGGATTTAGCAGCCTTAGTAAGAGAAGCGGCTATGCATGCACTAAGAAGGTACCTACCTGAGATCGATTTAGAGGAGGAGCAGATACCTGTTGAGATACTGGAGAAAATGGAGGTAAGAATGGAAGACTTCATGTCTGCTTTCAACGAGATCGTGCCCAGCGGTCTGAGGGAGATATTCATTGAGGTTCCAGAGACTAAATGGACTGACATAGGGGGGTTGGAAGAGGCCAAGATGGAACTCATCGAGTCCGTTGAATGGCCATTAAAATACGTGAAAGCCTTCACGAGACTTGGAATAAGGCCCCCTAGAGGGATACTATTATTCGGTCCACCTGGAACGGGGAAAACACTGCTTGCTCGAGCAGCTGCAACTGAGAGCGGGGCGAGCTTTATCGCAGTAAGAGGCCCAGAAGTGTTGAGTAAGTGGGTAGGTGAAAGCGAGAAAGCGATAAGGGAAATATTTAGGAAAGCAAGGCAGTATTCACCGACAGTTGTCTTCCTCGACGAGATAGACGCTATAGCCCCGGCTAGGGGCTATGCATTAGACTCTCGTGTATCGGAGAGGATAGTGTCACAGTTGCTGACTGAGTTAGATGGAATTGCCAGACTAGAGAATGTTATTGTTGTTGCAGCAACCAATAGGCCTGACATGATAGACCCTGCCTTGATTAGACCGGGAAGACTGGAGAAACTAGTATATGTGCCTCCTCCCGATAAGAGAGCTAGACTGGAAATACTCAAGATATATACTAGAAAAGTGCCTCTATCAACGGATGTAAACCTAGTGGAGCTAGCTGAGAAAACCGAGGGATACACGGGGGCTGATATAGAAGCCCTAGTCAGAGAGTCAGCTCTAATAGCATTAAGGGAGGATTTGTCCACAACCATTGTAAGGATGAGACACTTTGAAGAAGCATTGAAGAAGGTGCGTCCAAGTATAAATGAGCATATGGTAAGATACTATGAGGACTGGATGGAGCGGGCTAAGCAGGGATACAGTAAAGACCTTGTGAAGGCTAAGCCGACTATATATACATAAAGCTTTTTCAGTTAAATATATCAACAGGGAATACTTCCAATATTAATTTGGCAACTCGAGGGCCCTAAATTCCTTGGGAGCGATAAATGTAGCATAGAAAGAGGTGTGCTTTGCCGTTGGTATGGAATCCATTACCCGTGATAAACATCGTCTATGAAGAATTGCAGAACGTGAAGGGTGGGACTACTGATAAGGAGTTGTTCATCCGGCTATTTAGGCAGTATGGAATAGGAAAACCAGAGTTCTATAAAGCGTTAATGATTCTCGAGATGAGGGACTTGATTTCTGTTTCAGTTAGTGGCGATGAACTCTTGATCAGGCTCAGGGAGAGGTGACTGGGGAATGGGGGTTAATCTAAGAGAATTGATTGCAAGCGAGGCAAAGAAAGAAGTAGATCTACGGGACTTAAAGGGGAGAATCATCGCTTTGGACGCTTATAATATGCTATACCAGTTCCTTGCAGCCATACGGCAGCCAGACGGGACACCGCTAATGGATCGTGAGGGCAGGATAACAAGCCATTTGAGCGGCTTGTTTTATAGGACGATTAATATGGTTGAGGAGGGAATTAAACCTGTATACGTATTTGACGGCAGTCCTCCTGAAATGAAGAAGGCTGAAATAGAAAAACGACTGGAAGCGAAGTTGGAGGCTACTAGGAAATATAGGGAAGCTGTGGAGACTAGAGATATAGAGTCTATGAGAAAATATGCCCAGGCGACTGCTAGGCTTACGAGTGAGATGGTGGAGGAAGCCAAGTTACTACTTAAAGCTATGGGCATACCATATATTCAAGCACCGCAGGAAGGTGAAGCCCAAGCAGCATACATAGCTAGGAAAGGTGATGCATGGGCTTCGGGGAGCCAGGACTATGATTCAATACTCTTCGGTGCACCTAGGTTGGTTAGGAACCTGGGTATAACTGGAAGACGGAAGCTTCCTGGAAAGGATGTTTATATCGATATAAAACCCGAGATAATAGAGTTAAACCTGCTTCTAAGGGCATTAGACTTGTCTAGGGAACAGTTGATTCTGATAGGAATACTGTTGGGAACGGACTATAATCCCGGTGGGTTAAAAGGTGTAGGCTCGAAAACAGCATTGAAACTAGTAAAAACACTCGGTGGTATAGATGAAATCATAGAATATATTGAGGCTAGAACCGAGGTTGATGTTAGGAAGATCTTCGATTACTTCATGAACCCTGTAGTAACAGATGACTACGACATATTGTGGAGTCAGCCTGATGAAAAAAGTATCTATAAGATACTTGTAGAGACGCACGACTTTAATCCTACACGAGTTGAAAAGGCTGTTGAAAGGCTCAGGAAAGCTTATAGAGAGAATCTAAAGGCGAGAGTGACAAGCTTAGACAGGTGGTTCGGTTAATAAGATAATACTTCAGGTACTATAGCTACCTTCTCCCCGTAAATCTTACTCAAAGCTTTCTCGAGTACCTCTTTGTTGACTTGGAGTCTATGCAGGTCTTTCCTGCTAACACGTATAGTGTACATTGTAGAGCCATCAGGTAAGTAGACGATGTTAACACCGTAAACCTTTGCTGGAGCTAGTAACTGCTGAGCCAAATAACGCAGATCTCTGCCCCGGTAGTCAATTATTTTAACAAACTTTGCCCCGATTTCCCTTGCTATTTCTTTCGCCGTTCTATTGAGATTAAATCCAGAGGAATTTCTTATTCTGATAAGTATAACAAGGAACCCGTCGAACATGTAGGCCTTTACATACTCGCTATTTCTCAACCACGACTCGCCTTTTTCTTCCAGGTCGAGGAGAATTCTCATAAGGTCGACTTCGAAGGGGTCATAGAGACCGCTTTCCACTTTCCTTCTACAATTCGGGCAGAGAACGCCGCTTTTAACGCAAATGGTATCCAGTGGAATTTTTACCGTCATTCACCACCTCATCATTATTGTTAATCAGAGTCCCCCGTATCTCCAGTATGGTTAAGCATTAACGTGTATAGACTTTAAACATTAGCATACTAGGAAACGGTGGTATGGTAATTCTTAAAAACCTGGTACTCCAAGGATTTGAAGAGGGTTAGTAGGTGAGAGAGTATGCCGGTGACTGATCCGGAGAAGATTGCTATCGTTGAAGCTAGAGTACTAAATAAAATGATATGCAGGCGTTGCGGTGCGATAAATCCTCCAGGAGCAACTCGATGCAGGAGATGCAAGAGCAAAGATCTGAGACCGAAGAAGAAGGGATCAGGGTTTAAGAAGTAGAGTTCCTAGACATTGAACCCTATTTCTCTTAGTTTCCTACGGACTACACGCTCGTCTTCTTTCGGCATAAGTTTCAAGTATTCATCGATTTTACGCTGGTTGAACCCTCTACTTCCAAAGAAGGATTTCAATTCTTTCATCTTATCCGAGTCCGCAAACTTCGCCTTTAAGACAAGATAGGCTTCCGGTTCTAATGCCTTAACCCTAAAATTGTTAATCCTAACCCTACTAGCTGTTTTCAATAGCTCTGGTGAAATAAAGAAGTCGAAGAGATTAGTGTATAAGTCCACCTCCACATTCTCACCTGACTCTCTACCTATAAGTTTCGGAGTCCCCAACCATGTTTGCCCCACACTCCACTCTAACTCGTCAGCTAGCTTATGGTAGAACTCTTCCTCTGCCAGTAGATCAGGCTGAAAGACGAATAAATCAATGTCATTCCCTAGAAACGAGTCCCCGCTTGCTAAATGTAATACAGAGTCTCCTATCACGACATACTTTACTTTTCTTGAGGACAATTTTTTCAAAACTGAAACAAACGCACTCCTTGAAACCAATCTCTGGCACCAGAACTTGACTTATACATTCTAGAGTAATATAAGAATACTATGAGATTAGCTTAAAACGATTCAATGCTACCTAATAATATAATTGAACTAACCATATCGGAGGTGGTTTGTAATGGGATATATTAAATACTATGGTCACTCTGCGTTTGAACTCTATCTGGACAGTAAGAAGATACTGATCGATCCCTGGTTAACTCATCCGTTGAAGGTGGAGGAACCATCTAATGTAAAGGATGTCGACTATGTGATACTGACACACGGTCATGACGACCATATAGGTGATGCACTGGACATTCTGAAAAATAACCCGAAAGCGAAGGTTGTCGCGATATTCGAGTTAGCTAACTATATAGCAGAAAAATTAGGTGATCCTGGGAGAGGTATAGGAGCAAACATGGGAGGCCCCGCACTACTAGATGGACTCAAAGTAGCATTCGTTCCAGCTAACCATAGTTCGCCGATAGGTGAACCTACAGGGGTTATTGTCATGGGTAATGAAGCCAAGGTTTATCATGCTGGGGATACTGGCATAATGTCTGAAATGGAATTAATTGGGAAAATATACAGGCCTGATATAGCGCTCCTACCGATAGGAGGGCACTTTACAATGGATCCTGTTGAAGCTGCATATGCTACTGAACTGATCAAGCCCAAGGTAGCTATTCCAATGCACTATAAGACTTTCCCTGTGCTCTATGGAAACCCTGAAGAGTTTAAGAAACTAGTGAATGAAAGAGTTCCAAATGTAAAGGTGGTTGTACTGAATCCTGGTGATACTTGGAAAATCGATTTGTAAAAAATTAGAATAATACTACTATGAAGCTGAATAACGCATCTGTAATATCACGCATAGATAACGCTCCGACAGGCTCCCCATCCCTGTCGACTACAGGTAAGTGTCTAATATTACTAGTTTTCATCTTTTTATAAGCCTCTTCAATTAACTCTTGAGGAGAAGTTGTTATCGGGTTTTCCGTCATAATTGCAAATACTTTGGTTTCCTTCCCAATAATACCCATTGCACAGGCATGAGTGATGTCCCTCTCAGTCACAATTCCAGTAAGCTTACCCTGGTTGTCAACTATTAGAATCGAGCCTATCCTGTTCTCATGCATAAGGCGCGCTACGTCACTAACCGTTACATCCTCTGGTGCAGTGACCGGAGGAACGGACATTATGTCTTCTACTTTGAGAGGAATTTTCCTTTGCTTCTTGAGAAGAGGCATTTTTATCCCCCGGTTGTTAATTATTGTTCAAAAAAATAAAAACTAATGGCCATGTTTATAGAATACAGGGTAAACTTTATCCACTCCACGCATCCATTCAATTAACTGGCGTAGAAAAGCCGTGTAGGAGTGCATAAGAATATGACTGGAGTAGCTGACCTGCCGCTTCATTCAGGCCACGTTCCACCGTGGATGCTGAAAATAATGCGGGAACTAGCTCGAGGCATAGTAAACGTAATTGTTTTAGAGTTTGGGCCAGAGAAAATAATAGAGGGACTCAAAGACCCACTATGGTTCCAGGCATTCAACAATGTAATAGGCATGGACTGGGACAGCTCAGGGTCAACCACGATTCTCACAAGCGTTCTAAAAGACCTTACATGGAAAGAACCTGAACTCGGATTCATAGTCTTGGGAGGAAAAGGATCTAAGGGGCTAAGAGTTCCAGATGAAATAAAGGTTTTAGGGGAACTCTACAATCTCGAGTCAAATAAGCTGGACGAGCTAGAGAAAGCTTCTAGAATAGCCGCTAAAGCCGATACTGCATTCTTCCAAGACGGATACAAGCTCTATCACCATACTCTAATAGTAACAGAGTCAGGCTCTTGGATTGTAATCCAGCAGGGAATGAGTGAGAAGGAAAGAATGGCTAGGCGATACCATATTGACCGATCATTAGTAAAATGCATACATAGCGGGGTAGCTGGAATACCGGAAACTCGAGTCACATTGAATCTCTCAGTAAAAGAAGCATCGAAATCCTTGAGATTTATAACTGAACTATCCAAAGAGCCTCCGAGGAAGATATTAAACCTTGTAAACGAAGCGAACTCTCTGATACGGCCCAACATTCTTGACTATGTAAACCCTGGAACAATTGATCGGAAGTACGGCAGGAGAGGATACTACATACCAGTCAAACCTAGCAAGCAACTAGTCAGATCCCTGGAAGCACTTTATGACTATCAGCCGCAGACACCGGAAGAACTAGCATTAGTAAGAGGAGCGGGGCCAGCGACTATTAGAGCGTTGGCATTAATATCAGACCTTATTTACAGTGTGCCCTCACCGGATAAAGATAACGTAACCCACCCTATAGAGCCTTACAGATACACATATGCAGTAGGAGGAAAAGACGGAGTTCCCTACCCCTTTGATTCTAAAACTGCAAGGAAAATTATAGAAATACTTGAATACGCAGTTAATGAAGCAAAGCTGGATGATAAAACGAAACTTAGGGCAATAAAGAGGATGAGGACAATATTACCATGGTGGAGGAAGCATGGGCTACAACCCTAGGGTTCTGGTAACCGCTGCATCCCAGGGAATAGGCAGACATATAGCAATGTATCTTCACAAGCAGGGTTACAGGGTTATTGGAACCTCAAGGATGCCTGAAAAACATGATTCACCTTACGAACTGGAGTATTTAGACTTTAGAAAGAAGGATTCTATAGAGAAGCTTGTAGCCAAGGTAAACTACACGAGAGCAGCAGTAATAAACACTGGGAACCCTTCATGTGAGCCATGCAAGTTTCTAGACACAAATTATGAGGACTGGATGGAGGGTGCTCAGTTATTCCTAGCCGGCCCATTATACTTGACTAAGCTCCTCATCCAAGAGGCTATAAAGCGAGACGGCAAAATATCTATCACCCTGATATCCGCTGCATCCGTGCTGGAGCCTATGCCATATTTCACGGTAAGCGATACTGTAAGATCAGGGTTATCCCGAGTAGCGAAGGTAGTGTCAAGAACGTTTCCTTCGAATGTGAGGATAAACGTCTTACTATTAGGTTCCTACGATACTCCAGGGGCAAGGTATAACGTTCGGAAAATAGGAGAAAAAAAGGGATTGGCAGGTGAGGACTCTGCTTGGAAGAAGCTGGTCTTGGAGAGGAACCCGAATGGTAAAATCGGTGAGCCTTATGATCTAGGGCGAACAGTTGAATTCCTGCTTTTCGAGGCATCCTACATAAATGGAACCACGATCCTTATAGACGGTTCAATGACGAAAGCAGTGCTTATATGATGCGAACAGGAATAATCGACAATTAATATTACCAATACTCTTCATAAGTGACTCGGGTGCTTGGGATAATGGTTAATTCTTTCGTGGAGATAGCTAGGAATGACCCTGTACTCGTATTTGGAGCCGGAGGAGGCGGAGACGTTATAGGTGCGCTACATATTTACAATAAACTAAAGTCAATGGGTGCAGAAACATATTTGGGAGCACTGGTATGGGAAAGATACATTGTTGACCCCCACCCGGGACCTATACCTCTTATGGCATTCATCGATATCGACCCAATCAGCGAGACAGCAGGCATAGCAAGCAGTGAAAGCATAGCCTATCGTTATGGAAGAGAAATTATACCTCAAATTATTCGAGTAGCTGGTGCAGTGAAAGATAAAGTGATTATCCTAGACGGATCCAGGGGGGCTGAAGGATTAGCGTTAGGCCTCGCGTCGGCAGCCGATTATCTCAACGCGATGACAATAATAGGAGTCGATGTAGGTGGAGACATTTTAGCTAAAGGCCAAGAGGAATCCCTGTGGAGTCCATTAGCAGATTCTCTTTCACTATACGCTATTCACAGGGTTAAAGGAGAGAAAATAATTGCTGTACATGGAGTGGGGGCTGACGGAGAGCTACCCGAGGATCTGGTGCTTAATTATATCTCGGAGATAGCTAGGGAAAACGGGTTGATAACTGCAATAGGTTTGGATAGGAGGGACGTTGATCTTTACGAAAAGATCAACGATCTCGTTGTTACCGAGGCGAGTAAAATCCCTGTAGAAGCGTTCAAAGGATATAATGGGAAGATTGCTATTAGAAATGGGACTCGTGAAGTGAGTGTTAATCCATGTACTGCCATAACTTTTCTACTGGACGCGGAAGCCACATACAATCACAGTGGGATAGCCAAACTAGTAGAGGGGTCTAGGCATATAGGAGAAGCCTCGAGGAAGCTGAACGAGAGATGCATCTATACGGAATATGACTTAGAGAAAGACATAGCCGCTCTCCTAGAGGCAGGGAGGAAGCTAGAAGAGATAGATATAACTAAAGTGCGCAGTGAAGGTCTCGCCAAACTCAAGCATAGATGCCGGCTCAGTATAGGTTAAAGCGTTTTCCCCGCATTCTCTTGAGGTATAACAGGGGTTCTACTCTCAACTAGTTCTTGGAGCAAGTTTATCCTCTTAAACAGGTATGTTATTTGTTCCATAAGTTCATAGTATCTTCCTTCTAGCATATTCAGTTTATGCTTGACTTCAGTCTCTAATACATCCATCCTTCTAGTTGCCTCTTTAAGGGCTTCAAGTTCTCCGCCACCTTGATTCAAGCCGTATGCGAGGCCTTGTTTTATATATAGTTTGATAACGTCTGTAACTTGTATTCCCATCTCGGCAGCCTTTTCTTTTAATTCTGCATAAACCTTATCTGGTATTGAGAGATGAACTGTGGGCATAGCTACCTACCATCTCTTTATTAGTCTTTTCCTCATAAGAGAAAGATTGAAGTATTAGTATATAAATATTAGTTTATTATGTCTTATTCTTTACATATTAAGACAGGATATGATCTTTTGGTATTAGTTAAAAGACTAGAGCATTCCTATTAGTATTACATGGTATTACTCCGATCCGGTACCTGTAATGGTGGTAGACGTGAAGGTCGTCACATTCAAAATAGAGGAAGATCTCCTTGAAAAAATAGATCAATTTGCACTTGATAAAAATATGACTAGGAGTGAAGTAATCAGAAGAGCATTGAAAACCTACCTGGAAAGGGAGACACGAAAAATAGTTACAAGAAGACTAAGGATATATTCCTAAACGCTCCCATTAGCTTATTTCAACTCCAAAATGAACACGGATACAGGTTCAGGTAAAGCATCCTTATTCACATCGAATTCATTGGTATCCAGCCTATAACGCCTGAACCTGGTTGCCTCTAAGAATCTATCAACAGGGTCTATAGGCAAGGTCATACCGGTAACCCAGTAGTGCATTGGAACAGCGACGTTAGGAGTAATATTCTCTAGTAATCTGTTGGCTGCAACGGGACCTATAGTATAAACCCCTCCGACTGGTATGAAAACTATATTCGCACCAGACATCTCATCTAGAGTCCTCTTAGGCAGTTTCTCAGTCCCTAAATCTCCTAGGTGAAGTAGTATTATCCCATTATAATCTATCTTGTAGGCAGTTACTTTACCTCTAATCTTCCCCCCGGCTTCATCGTGCGGTACACTTATACCAGTTATTTTTATGCCTTTAATTGAAAACGCTCCTTCCCTCCATTTTACGGTAATAGTTTCCTTACTTGCGTAAGGCTTATAGAAATTATGGTCAAAATGGTCATGGGTTACAAGTATAATATCAGGGTTGCCGGGTTCTGGTCTAGGTAATCCTATAGACCCCCCATCATGAGGGTCTATTAATATTCTAGGCCCCCCTTCTACTCCCCATATCTCAAAACAAGAGTGGCCATGCCATTTAACACGGATCAATTGCGACCACCGTTATATTTGGTGGACTTTAGCTCTTATCAATATGTAAGGTGCTCTCAGCGAGCCCTTATCCTCTACATCCCTCGTTACAATGCAGTTTTCCTTTATATCATGGTAAATGTTGCCGGACACAGAGATCGACCCTAGTGATTTAACTCTCCCTCCCTTGAGGTATAGCCATGAAGGTGTTCCCGCGCCCCCGTAGTCACCCGTCTGGAACCTTGCATTGAACACGCCCTGTATACGCTCGACTAGTATAACGTTTCCCTCCTCCAGTAATTCTTCAAGCCTTACATCTCCAGGTTCTATATGGACGTTGCTCCATGATATTCCGGGCGGAGAAGTATAACCTGCTCGAGACGCGTTTCCCGTTGACTGAAACCCTGCTATTTGACCGTAGTAATGGTTGAATAGGAAGGTCTTTAGCACACCATTCTCTATCACAGTCTTCGTATAGGTAGGTGCTCCCTCCCCGTCGAATGGGATGCTCCCCATTTTCCCCGGTGCTTGAGGGTCATCTATCACTGTAAAACACTCCGGTGCTATTTGCTCCCCAAGCCTTTCTTTGAACGGAGAAGATTTATTCACATAGCTTATTCCCAGTAACGCTTCCCCGTATGTTGCATTGAATAGCTCCATGAATCCTTCAGGTGTTAGTATTATGTTATACTCTGTTGGAAGACTGACTTTTTCTCTCCTAAGGCTTTTTAACGCTTTTCCCCTAGCCTTCTCCAGCATTTTCCACGGATCAGGTATCCTGTTCCTCCAGCCATCTGCTTCGTAGACAGAAGGACTCCTGTTGACTCCGTCAGCGGCGATAGTGTCAACAAACATTCTCGCAAACGTAGTAGAGGCTTCTTTGAAAACACCTTCGCTATTAGCTATAACTTGCCTGGCTTCCCCGAGTCCCGCGTTCAGCCAGGTAACTCTGAAGTTACTGCTTTCAAACTCGGATACAACGCTTCTAATGTTTTCGACCAGGTCTGCAGGATCAGATAAGCGCTGTGAAATAACAGGGGAGTATATCTCAGGCGGACTCACATATTCACCCGACAGCTCATAGAATCCCTTGAATAACGGGTCAACCGGTGATGATCGAAGCACCTTATACGTGTTTTCAATGAAGCTTCTAATAGAGCTAGTATCCAAGCTATTGGTATAGGAGAACACTACCCTCCCATTCAGGTTTAGTCTTAGGGCTAACCCTTTTTCATCATTAAATAATACGGACTTGATCTCTCCCTGAGACGCGTTAATCGTCAACCTCTTATACCGAGTTCCATATACCTCCACACCAGATATACCAAGTCTAGATGAGTGTTTTAATGCTAGCTCAACAGCGT
Organism: Candidatus Tiamatella sp.; assembly: GCA_015522645.1. Lineage (GTDB taxonomy): Archaea > Thermoproteota > Thermoprotei_A > Sulfolobales > Acidilobaceae > Tiamatella. The sequence goes on along the minus strand of WALV01000001.1, from coordinate 13,065 downwards.
CTAGCAAGTTTAACTCTCTATCACTCATTAACCTTCACCTCCAACCTGTTACACCGCTCCAAGAGATGGTGCCCCCTCTTTTGCCACTCTTAAGTATGGGCCTCCCGAAGATACTGGAACCCACTGCATTTTCCCACAGAACCCGTAGTCTACTCGGAAGTTCCTGGATACTCCAACCGAATGCCTAAGCATATCTATACTATTCCCTGTTATACTGGATACTCTAATAGGCTCCCCTACTTCACCCTTAACTATTTCATACGCGTCCTGGATTCCCACCTGGAATGTTCCATCTAAATTCGCTTCTCCTCCCAGGGGAGTTCCAAGCAAAACTCCGTAATCTATGTCTTCTATTAGTTCATCCAAACTCCAATCTCCCGGCAATAAAATAGTGTTCCTCATCCTGATCAATGGTTGCACTCGATAGCTTTCAGACCTAGCGTTACCAGTGGGTTTTTGATCTAGGAGGGCAGCTCTTTCCCTATCGGTCATAAATTCCTTCACCACTCCTTTATCCACTATTATAGCATCCCTCGCTTGCGTCCCCTCATCATCGAATTTTATGTTGCCAAAGCCTTGACTAACCTCCGGCACGTCCCTAACATTAATGAAGTCGGGGGCTATCTCTTTGCCCCGATACTCCTTCAGTAGACTGCCTGATAAAACGAAATCCGCTTCTGCTAGATGGCCAAATGCTTCATGTATTAAGGTACCAACTAGGTCCGGTGATACTATAGTCTCATACTTATCCGGCTTTACGGATTTCGCTTTAGCCTGCTTTTCAAGTTTGCTAATGATTTGTAGAGCAAACTCTTCCGGGCCGATCTCGTCAAATAAGGTGTAACCGTTTATTCTACCTATATTCTTGTAGGCAGTTACATTGCGTCCATCTACTGAGCCAGTAGCCATTGCAGCGAAGTATATGTATGGTTTAACTTCTCTAACCTTTGCCCCTTCGGACGTGTAGATAATCCTTTCTTCAACCCATTCATTCAGCCTTACCACAACACTCCTCACGTATTCCTTAGACTCTAGAATACCGTTAACTACCTGCATGTCTGAGATTTTCGCTGAAAGATCAACGTCATCAAAACTCCTCTTCACAGGCCACCCGTAGATAGACTCCACTATTTTATGGTTGCCTAAACTACGTTTTCTAGTAGTGGGGGTCGATGAACTTTTAGCGATAATACAAGCTTTCTCTAGAGTCTTCAAAACGTTTTCCTTGTCGGTGGAAGACGAAGTCGCGGACCCCCAGTATCCATTATAATAAACACGGGCATGCAGCCCTTTCTCTCTATAGAGCTTGTTAGTAGTTACTCTACCATTCTCCATTCTAAGGCTTCTACCGCTCTCAGATACAACTCTAATATCAAAGTAGTCCCCACAAGAAAATCCTTTAGTGTAATTCTCAACTTCATCTAGAAACTCGTCACTCAATAATTCCATCACCGATACCTTATTTATTCCGCCAGGTTTATAATATACTCACATTTACCAGTGAGGAATATCATTTTAAAATCCCCTAGCCTAACGATCGGGTACTTGGGGAAAGATATTGGCTAAAATACCTAAAGCCCCCACACTTGATGATATTGATCCTCGGAACAGCAAGGTGTTAATGCGTATTGATATTAATAGTCCTATAGAACCGGAGACCGGGAGAATACTTGATACAACAAGGTTCGAGTCCCATGTTAAAACTATAAAGGAACTAGCGATTGAGAGAAATAATGCACTAGTATTGATGAGTCACCAGGGAAGGCCGGGATCAACGGATTTTGTTCTCCTGAATAATCACTCGAGAATACTGAGCGAGTATCTAGGTATCGAGGTTAAGTATATAGATGACATTATAGGGCCAGCTGCCAGGGAGACAATTGCCTCCCTGGATAACGGGGAGATCCTGTTACTAGACAACACTAGGTTGCTGTCCGAAGAAACTATTGAAATGGTTCCCGAGAAGCATGCAACTAGTATATTCGTGCGTAGATTATCAGAGCACTTCGATTACTATGTGAATGACGCTTTCGCAACAGCCCATAGAAGCCAGCCTAGTATAGTCGGGTTCCCCCTGGTTTTACCCTCATCTATGGGTAGGCTAATGGAAAAAGAGGTTAACGCTCTATCAAAAGTGTTTAACCCAGAAGTGGAACCTAAAATTTTCGTTTTAGGTGGAGCGAAGGTTCATGATACACTGAGAATTATCGAGCATATCGTAGCTAATAAAGTAGCGGATAGAATACTAACAACGGGCCTAGTGGCTTTCCTCTTTATGGTTTCCAAGGGAATTGACATTGGTAAACAACAGAAAGCTCTGCTAGAGAAAAAGGGCATTCTCCCCCTAGTACCAAGGGCACGCAGGTTATTATTGAAAGGAGCGCCCGTGGAGACGCCTATAGACTTCAAAGTAGAGATTCCTGATGGAAGCGTCGAGATAAGAGCTCTAGGCTCTTTAGACGGGCCCGCCAAGGATATAGGTCCTCAGACGATTACAATGTATAGTGAATTTTTCCAGGAGGCTAGAATCATAGTTATGAGAGGACCGGCAGGGGTAATAGAGGATGAAAGGTTCAAGGAGGGGACGATTTTACTGGTCGAGAAAGCATTATCGAGCGGGGCTTTCACTATATTCGGAGGAGGGCATTTCAACGCAGTCTTCAAGGAGCTGAATAATGAGGAACTCGTAAATAGAGTAGGCCACTTATCCACTGGAGGTGGGGCTTTACTACTTTTCTTGGCAGGCGAGCCTCTCCCAGCTTTGGAGGCTCTCAACATGTCTGCCCGTAAATTCTTGGGGTGGTAGGCTTTGAAGGTAAAAGTCTCGGTAAACGGGTATGGAACCATAGGTAAAAGGGTCGCTGATGCGATAGCTAAACAGGACGATATGGTCTTAGTAGGTGTTAGCAAGACTAAACCCGACTATGGTGCTTACCTGGCAGTCAGCAAGGGGCACGATCTTTATGTGCCAAAAGAGAAAACGGGTATATTCGAGGAGGCAGGTGTCCCCATAACGGGTACTGTTGAGGAAATGGTAGAGAAAAGCGATATCGTAATTGACGCGTTGCCTGGGAAAAAAGGCATAGAAATGAAGCCGCTATACGAGAAGTATAATGTCAAGCAAGTTTTCCAGGGTGGAGAGAAACCTGTAGTCGCAGACGCGTCTTTCTCTACTCTATGCAACTACGAGGAAACCCTGGGGCTTAACAGTGTCAGAGTAGTATCCTGCAACACGACAGGGCTCCTAAGACTCATATGCACTCTTAAAAGAAGCTTTGGAGTGAGGAAAGTGAGAGCAACACTGGTGAGAAGAGGAGCTGACCCTAGGGAAGTCAAGAAAGGCCCGATAAACGCTATCTTACTCAATCCACCAACACTTCCAAGCCATCACGGTGGAGACGTTAAAACAGTCGTGAAAGACTTGGACATAATGACTTCAGCGGTTGCTGTACCTACAACACTAATGCATGTTCACAGCGTTCTCGTGGAACTCGAGGAACGTGTCTCTAAGGACGCTGTCTTAAACGCTCTCGAGGAGGCCCCTAGAATAATACTGTTAAACACGAATAAACTGGGGGTTAAGAGTACCGCCGAAATCATTGAGATAGCTAGGGATTTAAGGCATCGAAACGATATACCAGAACTAGTAGTTGTCGAGGACAGCATAACTGTTAGCGGTAAGGAGCTAATGCTATTCCAGGCAGTGCACCAGGAGTCAATAGTTGTACCCGAGAACGTTGATGCGGTCAGGGCGCTCTTTAAACTCGCGGATACTTGGACTGAAACTGTTGGAAGGACAGATAAAAACCTAGGTCTAACATATAAGTTCTACTAAGGAGGTGAAGATTATTGTCCGGGAAATCATTCACCACACCTACATATGAGGTAAGTTACCTCTTCAGAAAAATACTAGTACCCATAGACGGATCCGAGAACAGTCTGAGGGCGCTAGACATAGCTGTAGACTTCGCCGTTAGATACGGATCTTATATAGTGGTATACTATGCTACATATAGGGGTCAAGATGATTCATCCGAAGTGCTTGGAAAAGCAAAGAAAAGAATAGGTGACCTGGATATTAGAGTCTCGTTCAAGCATGAGGAACTGGATCCTAGGGAAAAGGCAACTGCAACTGCAATAGTAGAAGAAGCAACCAACGGCGGCTACGACCTTGTAATCATAGGAGCTAGAGGTAGGTCAGTAAGCGAGGATGTAACGATAGGGAGCAAAGCACTATCATTAATAGCGAACTCTGTGGTCTCTGTTTTCGTGATTCGCTAAAATTATCCCATTATACTCCCTCCACTATACGGTTTAATCGTATGCATTCGCTTAGAATATTCTTTTTACCAAGAAGCTGCTCTAAGATATACTGGACATAGGAAAGGTGCCTTGAAATGGATTATACAAGACTTTTCTCTCATAGAACCAAATACATGAGAGCCTCTGAGATTAGGGAACTTTTGAAGTTAGCAGAGGGTAAAGATGTAATAAGCTTTGCTGGAGGTTTACCTGACCCGCAAACGTTTCCTGTTGACGACCTGGCGAAGATAGCGTCATACATTATAGAGACTTATGGGACTCAAGCACTCCAGTACGCTCCGACGGCAGGAGTTACTTTGTTCAGGAAAACACTTGCCTCTTGGCTGGATAACCAGGGTGTTAAGGTAAACGATAATGACTCGATTATAGTAACTACAGGTAGCCAGCAGGGATTAGACCTGGTAAGTAGAGTTTTACTGGATAAAAGGGATATAGTGATAACTGAAAAACCGACATATTTAGCTGCTATAAACGCGTTCAAACCATCGGAACCAAGGTTTATTGGAATAGAAATAGATGACGACGGGATGAAGACCGATGAACTAGAGGAAATACTGAAGTCTATGAGCAAGGAAGACCTCTCCAAAGTAAAGTTCATCTATACTATTCCAACAAGCCAGAACCCTGGAGGAGTAACTATGACTATGGATAGAAGAAAGCATCTCCTAGAACTAGCAGAGAAGTATGACTTGCTTATAATAGAAGACGACCCATACAGTCATTTCGTGTTCGAACCCATCGAATTCCAGGCACTAAAGACTCTAGATAAAAATGGCAGAGTCCTGTATCTTGGAACATTTAGCAAGATACTCTCTCCAGGAATACGAGTAGGGTTCATGTTGGGAGACAAGAACCTGGTTTCAATGATGGAGATGGCTAAACAGGCAGTCGATTTACACTCGTCAACTCTCTCCCAATACGTTGCACTGGAAGCGATAAAGAGGGGGGTTGTTGATAAAACCATGGATAAAGCTAGAAGGATATACAGGGCTAAAAGAGACGTAATGTTGGAAGCCTTAGAAGAGCATTTCAAAGACTTAGGAAGATGGACTAGGCCAGTAGGTGGAATGTTCATATTCGTATATCTATACAAGGACGTAGATACTAAACCTTTGATGTATAAAGCACTGGAGAGAGGAGTAGCCTACGTTCCAGGAGGCTCATTCTTCGTCGATGGAACCGGGAGAAACACTTTAAGACTAAACTTCAGTTACCCGTCACAAGAGCAGATAAGGGAAGGGATTAAAAGACTGGGAGAATTCTTTTCAGCCATTTAAAACCCGTTCTCTTCATTCCAACCTGTTTTATACTTACCGGGAAATACATCTTCTCCGGGACATAGAACTATGGTTTCATACTATGCACACCACCTAGGCAAATCAGCTAGGAAACGGATAATACAGGAGTTGATAGCTGAATACGGAAACAGGCGCTTAGCTGAAATGCTCAGCGTTTCCCCTGCAGCCATATCAAAATACGCTTCCGGCGTTATGCATCCAAGTGATTCTACAATGGAGAAAGCGTTGAAACTAGCTAACGGCCCGCTGAGAGAGAAAATAGCTAAACTGATTATCAGAGACCTTTCACGCGCATTGACAGAAGCCATCCAGGAATACGGCGAATATATTGGCTGGGAGGACGAGTTAGACGACCTGTTCCTAAGGCTTTACCTTCTCCGGAAAACAAGTCCTACGCAACGGAAGGAGCTCGCGGTTTCACACTTCTCTCCTAGTTGAAAACCTGATCCGCCCCATAGACTCACCTAACTCAACTAGCCATCCAGCAAGAATACCTGCTATATAATCCTGTGCTTCAACACTGTCTAAATTCTTATAATCACAGGCTTGCACTGCTTTGAGGGCTAACCCTTCATATATTCTATCACTGAATCTCCCCGCTAAGATGACTAATAACTCTCCAAGACTACTCCTGTTCGACGCTAATTCAACGAGCATGTCAACATCCTCCTCTTGTATCATAGCTTTCTCAACTAGATCCTCTCTCCCCTCGGCACGAGCTATACGCCAATATGCGAACAAAGGGCCATAATCGTCGACGAGGAATCCAGTCGCATAGGGAGGTTTCTCCCCCCTCTTACCGCAGAGCTCTGAGTTCACCAATAACGATCCCTCAACCCTCAATGAGGTCTCAAATAAAATATACATTAGAAAGGCAGGTTTACAAGCATTTGCCCCGGGGGCAGAGAATGATATAAAAACCCATTTAAGCCTCGTATAAACCTATGGTGCCGCCGTAGCTCAGCCGGTAGAGCACCGGCCTCGTAGCGGTTAACCGAGCTCCGAAGTCGCGGGATAGCCGGGGGTCCCGGGTTCAAATCCCGGCGGCGGCTCCATCTACACATAAATAGTTTAATCTCCCATGTAAGAGCAGTTTATTCCTTTGGGGATCAGGCTAGCAATGGAAGTAACATGGTTAGAGATAGTGTTGGCGCCTCTCGTAGGGTTCTTAGCAGGGTTTACTGGTACACTGCTAGGTATAGGCGGCGGCTCCGTCATGGTGCCAACTCTTGTCTTAGCAGGCATTGATATAAAGAAGGTGGTTCCCGCGAGCCTGTTCGCTATATTAGGAACGAGTGCTGGAGGGTTGAGAAAACTATACAATAGGGGACTAGTTGATTATAAGCTAGCCTTTACACTTGAAACTGCATCTGTGACTGGGGCTTTAATAGGCGTTTATTTCTTTGGTAAGGAGTCGAGTAGTATAATTGAGGCATTACTGGGAGTCGTCCTAATAGCTACTGGATTCCTATTCGTGTATAAGCAAGAGCGAGGAGGCTCAGGCGGCTCAGACTATACTGGGAAACCTCTAAGACTCTCTATGGCGCTAATAGTTAGCTTGCTAGCGGGTTTCCTCTCTGCAACTCTAGGTATAGGTGGGGGGGTTCTAAAGGTACCTATTCTCGTTGTAATACTTGGCCTGGAGATACATAAAGCAGTTTCAACGAGCAAGCTTATGGTTGGAATCACTGCACTGACAGGAGTACTAGGATACCTATACACTGGTCACATGGATTTTATTCTAGCACTCCTCCTACTTACTGGGACATATCTCGGTGCAAAGGCTTCTGCTGGCATAATGTTGGAGTTAAAGGGCAAATGGCTGATGATCCTAGCTGCGTCTTACTATTTTATAATGGGAGTGATAATGATTTTGAAATCAATGTAATATTCATTTTACTATTAAATTATTTAAACAATGCTTTAAATAAATTAGAGTGAAGGTGCGGAAAATGAATATACTAACCAAGACCATACCCATGACAAGCATAACGGTTTCAGGCCTTATATGGGCTGTCGTCATAGCTGTCGCCGGTTACATAGTAATAAAGATATTCGAAAGAATCTTCAGGGAAAGCCTGGGTAAAATGGGTGTACCAGAACTAGTTGCTGGAGTGCTAACGAAGCTAATAACCGCAATCCTCTATGTGGTACTTATACTCGCAGTTGCAGCAGCACTAGGATTCAACACTGGAAGCATAATAATAGGCTTATCAGCAATATTCGCCTTAATACTAGGCTTTGGTTTACAGGATACCATGAATAACCTGGCAGCCGGCGTATGGATCGTAGTATCTAGAGCGTTCTCTAAAGGCGATGTGATAACGGTTTCGGGCTACACGGGAGCAGTAGAGGAAGTCGGCATATTGACAACAGTCCTCAAGCAACCCGATAACACCGTGATCACGATCCCCAATAGAAGTGTTTGGGGATCCGCCATAGTCAACTATACAAAAATGCCTACGAGAAGGATAACAGTAGACGTCGGAGTAGCTTATGGAACAGACCTGGATAAAGCAGTAAAAATAGCATTGGACACCGTCAAGCAAGTAGAAGGAGTACTAGATACTCCTGACCCGCAGGTTGTAGTGGCGGAACTAGCTGATTCATCAGTGAACCTGCAAATAAGAGCTTGGGCTAGAAAGGACGACTTTTTCACTGTAAAGGAAGCCATAATTAAAGCAGTATACGCGAAATACAACGAGGAGGAAATAGAGATACCCTTCCCCCAGCTGGATGTCCATGTTAGAGACATGCCGGAATCACAGGCCTAATCATTTTCTTTCTCCATATACAATTCTCTCAGCACTCTATAATGTACATAGCTATCATAGAGGCTTATCAAGGAAGCAACTGAAAGCAAGACGTCTCCTACAATACCGCATAAACCCGTGAGTATACACCCGATAGTTGATGATACTAGGAACGAAGAAAGAAATAAACTCCTAGGGAAAACTCTACCGGTATGAACGAACAAGTCACCTAGGATACCCTTAGGTTTAAGTGCAATGTACCCGTCAGGCCTTCTATCAACTAATCCAAGCTCAACCAGCCTCTCCAAGTGATGCCTAGCCGTCGTGGGGCTCTTAAAACCCATGGATCTCTGAAGCTCCCTTATACCCATAGACCTATTAGCCTGCAACAAATAAAGGTAAACCCTTAAACTAGTACCCCCAGTAGCCAACAGCGGGTCACTACTAGCTCTATCCGACTGACTATTCAAAACACTATCCCTACTTAATACTCAAGCCTTTCAAGGATTAAAATCTAGAAAATAGATCAACCCGTGCAAAAGCTTCGACTTAACTAGAACAAAAGCCAAAATACTCTACACGGTGAGCAATGTGAGCTTACAGAAAACGCTATGGAAACCCATAATATCAGGAGTACTCGTGTTCCTCGTTATAATAGCGTCATTCCAGATAGCAACAAACATCCATCCATACAATAAGCAGGAAACAACCCAGCAGTCCAATAATCCTATACAAAATGAAAAATCCCTAGCACTAATCAATAACAATGGAGTAATATCCTTCAGCAACTACCAGACCTTAAAAGCTATCCTTAGTAGATATCTAAATCTATACAAGTCTGCTCTCATCCAATACGGATCCCCCTACTATCTTTTATTATACGGTATAACCGGGGAGCTAGAGCAGACAGTTGGAACACCTGTTCCCACTATGACAGCCGCTGAAAACGGGGTAGTCGGCAGCTCCGGGAGCCCTAGTTATTCCAAGACCAATGTTCAAGTCTCAGGTATAGATGAGGAGGATATAGCTAAGACGAACGGGAAATACATCGCTTTGCTAAGCAGGAACAGTACTTTAATAGTTTATAAAGCATATCCTCCAGAAGAGCTCGCCAAGGCCTATTCCATTAGTTTAATACAGTTCATAGAGAAATACGTAACAGGTCCTAATTTGACTCTAGCTGTAATCCAAGGTAATAAGACTGTTGAAGTCCTAGGTCAAATACACTTGTTATCCACGGATCCCAGAGGCCTTTATATCACAAATGAAAGCATCATTGCCATAATTACCGGTACCTATGGAGTAACATATACCTATAGCAATGGATTCCGATACATTGTACCTGTTAAGATGGTTACCTGGGTTTTAAAACTGGATTTCAAAGGCAACCTATTGAATGCATACTGGGTAGACGGAGAACTAGTATCATCACGCTTCGCGACAGCTACCCATGACGTCGTCCTCGTAACAAGGGAGCCCATCGCGTTGCCTCTAGGGGGATCCCCGGTCGAACCGGGGACTATCAACGGCCCAGTCCTGCCTCAAAACATTTATCTCGTTGGCCTGCCGAACTTCTATTCTATTCTAACCTGGTTAAACATTAACGATTGGACGGCTAGCAACGCGGCAGTTCTAGGAGACAGGGCCACCACAGTATACATGCCTTCTCCCAATACATTATACTTAGTGGCTAGATCTTTCCAGGACATAGCTGTTATACTCGAGGATATAGGGGTAAAATACGAGGCTCACCCGGCAACTACAGAGAACGGGTTAAACGAGGTTTATATAAGCATTACTAAAACAGCGGCAACAGCCAGCACTAGTAACCAGAAGGGAGAGCAGTCTATCGTGGAATCATATTCCAGTGTAAATAATTTCACGCTCGTAGAAATCGAAGTCAATGATAATGAAATACAGGTAGCTGCTACGGCTAATATAACAGGCTACATTAGTAAGCAATGGCAAATAGATGAGTACAACGGCACGCTTAGAATAGTAACATATGACTTGGATAAGAAGTCAGTATCTCTCCTCATACTAAACTCTACAACACTAAACACCATATCAAAACTGAGCGACATAGCTGTAAACGAGAGGATTCACGCAGTCAGATTCATCGGCGATAGACTATACCTAGTTACATATAGAAACGTAGACCCCCTGTTCTATATAGACCTTAGCAACCCTAAGAACCCAAGAATAGTAGGATACCTCAAAGCTCCAGGTTTCGATGATTACATACATCCTATAAATTCCACATTGCTTATTGGTGTAGGAAGAGGGGAGGACTGGCGTAACATAAGGATTTCAACATACAGGATTGAGCCTAATGGAACAATAAAAGTTTTGAGTAGAGAGTCCATTGAGCATTCATGGAGTCCAGTGTTAAGCAGCAGTGGAGGCCATAAGGCGTTCCTATTCTACGGGGAAAAAGGCCTAATAATAATACCTGTACAAGACTTATACTGGAAGGACATCTACGTTGGGCTCGCAGTGGTAAAGATAAACGAGACAACCGGTAAACTAGAGGTTCTCAAAATACTAAAGTTATTCAGCACTAACTCCACGGCTGTGACACAGGAAACATACCAGAAAATATATAGAACAATGAATAGAGTGAGAGGCCTATACATAGATAACGTGTTATACATGGTTAACACGGAAGCGGAGCCCTATGTCATCGCATACAACTCCACTACTTTAACACCAATAATTTCCTCTCAACCAGCCTTTCCAGTCAAGTAAGTAAACCTTTTTCCTTCTCCAAAGCAAAATAGTCATTACAACTATAGTAGAAAGCAATTGAGGTTTAATGCATGAACTGCAGCGGCCACCTGTTACTACGGATAGACAATGCATTCCCATGTAAGGTTACCAGGAAAATTAATAGATTCATAGTAGAAGCTACAAGCCCTAACAGGGAAATCCTCCTAGTTCACAACACAAACACCGGTCGATTAAACGACATTCTCTTCCCCGGCAACACTATATATTGCGCACCGAGAAACCGACCGGGGAAAACAACTCACTATATAGTAGGCTCTAGCGTATACGGCGGCTCTCTAATTAACACTCGAATCCAGGAGAAAGCGTTTCAAGTATCAGTTGAAAACCATTTGATACCATGGTTAAATGAATGCAGGATCTCTAAATACCAGCCACATGTAGGCAATTCAAGATTCGATGTTGAGTTAGACTGTAAGGATGATAGCGTTATCTTGGAGCTGAAGAGCGCTGTTTTAAAGGGGAGTCACGGAGAGGCAATGTACCCTGACTGCCCCACGATTAGAGGTAGAAGACATATCTACGAATTAGCCAAACTGTCCAGAGAAGGCTATAAGACTGGAATAGTATTCATAGCGGGATTCCCCAACGCTACTTACTTCACTCCATACAATAAAGGTGACCCTGTTATAAGAAAAGTTTTAATCAAAGCGGCTGGTGACGGTGTAATCGTAAAATCAATAGGGTTGTGCGTAGAATTGAAGAATGACTCGGTATTCGTGAGGTTGTATAATTCCAATATACCTGTGAGAATATTTAACTAGGGGAGGCTGGATATAGCGTTGCTATTCTGGGTAGCAGGCATGCAGATACTTCTATCTAAACTACTGTCCACCCCGTTTTGTTTCAGGTAGTCAATGAATGACTCGCACCCTGATAGAAGGGCTTTCTCTACTTCTTCCTCGTATCCTATTTTTCCGAGTTTAATTGCTATCGGTTTAACGAGCATGCTCTTGAATATAAAATTAGCTGTAATTTCGTCGTTGTATACGCTTTTTATTAAATTGAATAAGCGGTTTGGCATTCTGAATAAGGCGTTTGACAGGTCTAGCCCCAGCTTTTTCTTAGAGTGCAGGTCGAGAATCATGTAAGTACCTGGGGATTTGTCATACATATATGTTTTAACATAATTCCTTATTTCCCTCAATGTTATACTCACCTTGGCCCGCCTCTTTTTAGAACTGTTTTCTTAATCTCCATAAGGGTTTCAATTCCACATTTATTCAGTTGTTCTTGATTAATGATAAGCGGATCACTACCGCTAACCCATAAGTACATTATAGCACCCGGCTGCAACCCGGAGGAAGCACCCTCCCCATATATGAGTCTGACTACAACATCAGATAATTGAGCGTTAACTACATATGCTAGTTCGGACGTATTTGAGCCTAACCTAAAGACTAGGCTACCAATAGATTTAACAAACAATATCTGGTTTCTAAGCAGGTCTACAACCTCTTCCACACCTGTTTTGATTAAGGCATCAGTTCCAAAGAATATAGTGATATCCGGTTTCAGTGAAGATATAAGATCCAACTCCTGGGAATATAACTCCTCCGTGCTATACGCTGACGGGTTGAAAGCCTTGATCACAAATAATTCCTCCTCGTATCTTCTAATACGTGAAGCAACTTCTCCCGAACTAGGATCCCATCTCTCAACGGCCTCCAATAATAACTCAGTAATTTGACTGGGAGAATAAGTATATGTTATAATCAATGTACGAGCATTATTCAATAGAGAGATACCTAATAAGATTGGCATAATATGGTATGGCCGAGCATCTACAGGATATGAAACATAGACATTCATACCGCCTAATAAGTAACCTATATTTCTTCTGAGAACGTCGCATGGTAGTTTGTATTTTTTGGATTCTTCTAGTGCTGGTATTGTTTCTAGGT